>JAQWRY010000086.1:600000-763516 GCA_029243485.1 Candidatus Binatia bacterium
GCCGCGCGGTCCCGCGGGAATGGAGAAGCGGCCGTGTGCCTCGCCCCGTTCGATGTCGACCGTGGCCGAGATCTCGCCGAGGTCGATCCCGCTCCCCTTCGTGACTTCGGCCCCCCTGGCGACGAGGGCGACCTTGTCCTTCCCGCCCAGATCACCGTCGAGAATCACGAGCTTCCGGCCCGCGACCCTGAGATCTGCCGCGCGGGCCGGGGGCGAGAAGAAAAGGAGGGCGGCTGCGACGTCGACGCGGAGAAACGACATTCCACACAGACTGTAGAACGATCGCCACGGCCGACGGAAGCCATCGCTGCCGCACCGAAATTTCTATGGCATCCAGGCCGGCTCCTGCGGGCCCCAGAATTAGGGATGGATATGGTGGGCTCGAAACGCAATCGTCTGGAGCGTGAAGACGATATTTGTCTGGACGCTCCAGGTGCTTCTTTCTCTCGTTTTCGCGTCTTCGGCCGAAGCGGATCCCGAGGGTTGTCGTCGCGGTGTCGCGAAAGCCGCGGCCGTTCATGCGCAGGCGCGGCTGTATGCTCTCGCCCGCTACCCGCGCGGCCGCCTCGCGGAGCTGCTGCGTCACCCAGGCGCTTGAGGGCGAGCGGGTCATCGACGTGAACGACTCGCCGCGAGCCGAGTTCGATCAAGGAGACGACAAAGCTCGGTCCGAAGAGCACGTCGTGCGCTCGGTCGCAGGGGCGACCGAGACCCCCTGCGGAGTGAAGTGAAACCTGGCGCCGCAGGCTCTGTCGGACAACTCTCCTCGGTCACCTGGGCCTGTTCGCAAAACGGTTCTGACACACGACCCGACGAGCCAGAGGAGCGCATCCGATCGGGTCTCCGCGGCCGGAGGGCGATCCCCGACGGCTGATATCCGGGGCATCTCTCGAAAGGCGCCCCGCCATGCGCCACTCTCCAAAAACGAGGACCGAGCTCCAGCCGGAGACGAGGCGCCCCGCCCCCGCAGCCTGTCCCGGCCCTTTTGCCCCTCTGGGACCACGCAGAACACTTACAAGCGGAGTTGTCATCGGAACTGCCCGACCTCTACAAGGTCTGCCATGAGTCATTCTGGTGAAACCAAGTTCAAGGGAGCCGACTTCGCGGACGCGCTCCAGAGCTCTGGCTTCGATTTCTTCACCGGCGTTCCCTGCTCGCTCATCGGTTCGGTCCTGATCGCGTTGGAAGATCAGGGCTACGTTCCGGAGACGCGCGAAGACGCGGCCCTCGGCCTCGCGGCGGGTGCTTTCATGGCAGGACGGCGTCCGGTCGTCCTGATGCAGAACTCGGGCCTCGGCGTCTCGTTGAACGCGATCGGTTCGTTGCAGCAGATATACGAGTTGCCGTGCCTGCTCGTCGTGACGTGGCGCGGGCTCGGAGGGAAGGACGCTCCGGAGCATCTGGTGATGGGCAAGGTGATGCCGAATCTCCTCGACGCCTACGAGATCGAATGGCGTTCTCTCGGCGAGCGTTCCCTCGCACAAGACGCGACCTGGGCGCGCGAGCGCTTCGATGCGAATCAGAAGCCGGTCGCGCTGGTGGTTCCGCCGGGAGTTCTGGGATGACCATTCTCACCACGAAAGACGCAGTCGAGGCCGCCATGCCGGCTCTGGACGGGTATGCCGTCGTTTGCGCGAACGGGTTCATCTCGCGCTGGGCGTGTTCGGTGAAAGATCGGCCCTCTCACTTCTACATGATCGGGTCGATGGGCCTCGCGTCTTCGATCGGTCTCGGAATCGCCCTGGCGCAGCCGGAGCAGCCGGTGGCTGTGTTGGATGGCGACGGGAACGTCCTGATGAATCTCGGCCAGCTTCCGATGATCGCTGCGTCGAAGCCGAAGCGGTTCTTCCACTTCGTCATCGACAACGGAGTCTACGCGAGCACCGGAAACCAGCCGACGATCTCCCGGAGCGTCGCCCTCGAGAAGATCGCGGCCGCGTCCGGCTACGCCCGTGCGGCCCGCGTGAGCGACCGCGCTTCACTTGATCAGAAGGTGGCGGAGTTCGTCGGCGCCGACGGGCCGAGTTTGCTCCTGGTCGAGACGGTCCCCGAGTCCGGTCCGCCCGCCCCGCGAATCCCGTACACGCCCGAGGAGATGACGGCTCGGATGCGCGGCGCCCTCGGAGGGGGCGCGTGATCCTTCTCAACCCCGGGCCGGTGAACGTGAGCCCGCGGGTCACGCAGGCCATGTCGCGGGGCGATCTGTGCCACCGCGAGCCCGAATTCAGCGATCTGCTCGAGGCCGTTCGCTCGAAGCTCATTCGGGCCTTCGCTCCGAAGGGAGACTGGGTGGCCGTGCCGCTCACCGGCTCGGGAACGCTGGCGCTGGAGGCGGCCGTGAGTTCCTCGGTGGCGGTCGGGCGGAAGATGCTCGTCGTGGTGAACGGCGTCTACGGCGCCCGAATTCGCGAAATGGCGGAGACGCACGGCGTGGAAACGGTGGTCTTGGAGTCGGCCTGGACCGAGCGGCCGGACCCCGCGGCCGTCGCGGAAGCGCTTCGGGCCGACTCGGCGATCGAGGTCGTAGCCGTCGTGCATCATGAGACGACGACTGGCCTGCGGAATCCGATCGAGGAGATGGGTCGTGTCGTGCGCGACGCCGGGCGCGTTTTCCTGGTCGATTCGATCAGCGGGCTCGCCGGGGATCCGATCGACGTGGACGCGTGGGGCGTCGACATCTGTGTCGGGGTTGCGAACAAGTGCATCCAAGGCGTCCCCGGCATTGGTTTCGTTCTGGCTCGACGCCCGGAGTTGCTCCGGATGGACACGATTCCGCAGCGAACGGTCTACCTCCATTTGCCGAGGCACTACGCGGCCCACGAGAAGCGAACGGTTCCTTTCACCGCGGCCGTGCAGGCGCTCTACGCGCTCGATGAGGCTCTCGATGAGCTGCTCGAAGAGACGGTCGCCGGTCGCATCGAACGGTACGAAGCGGCTGCGCGCCAGCTGCGCGCCGGGTTCACCGGGCTCGGATTGGAGATTCTGCTTCCTGAGGAGTGGCGGTCGAACTCGATCACAACCTTGGGGCTCCCTCCCGGGGTCACCTACGCCGCCCTCCATCGCAGTCTCAAGAACGATGGCTTCGTGATCTACGAAGGGCAGGGGCATCTGGGCGCGACCGCGTTTCGCGTGGCGAACATGGGCGCCCTCACTCGTGACGATTTCGCGCGGTTTCTCACCGCGCTCGAGAGGGCGGTCGCGTGAAGCCTGCGGCGATCATATTGGCGGCCGGTGTCGGGAAGCGGTTCGGTGGTGCTCTGGCAGATCAACCGAAGGGTCTGCTGGACGTGGGTGGTGAAACACTTCTGGGGCGCCTCGTTCGCCAACTTCGCGCCGCCGGGGTCCGGGAGATCGTGATCGTGGTCGGGTTCGGCGGCGAGCATGTGGTGGCCGCCTTCGGCGACCAGCCCGGCGTGCGTATTCTGCAGAACCCCGATTTTCGCCGGGGGGCGATCTTGTCGCTCTACACGGCGCGGGATTGGTTGGAACGCTCGGTCCTCGTCATGGACGCCGACGTCTTCGGGCCCGACGCACTCGTCGCTCGCCTCGTCGATTCCCGTCACGAAAGCTGCTTTCTGCTCGATTCGCGTTCGGAAGCCAGCGGGGAAGAGCAGATGCTGATGGTGAAGGGCGACCGGGTTCAAGACATCGCCCGGATTCCGCGCGGCGCGTTCGATCGCATGGGAGAGTCGGTTGGCTTCTTGAAGCTCGGCCCCGCGGCCGCGGCGCGGCTGCGCGAACTGCTGGCCGAGCGGATCGACCGGGGCGAAATCGATCTCGAGCACGAAGAGGTCTATCCGACGCTCCTCGTGGAGGTGGAGGTGGGGTTCGAACTGGTCGACGACCTGTCGTGGACCGAGGTCGATTTCCCCGATGACCTGGAACGGGCTCGGAAGATCGCAGCCGACATCGAGTCCTGAGGCTTCAGGCCGTCCAGGCGACGGAGCGTCCGTCGAGCCATTTTCGTGGCACGAGGTACGGCCCCTTCAGCGCGCCTCGGTCCCACGTGCCGAATCCGAGCTGGGTTCCGGGCAGGCCCAGCGCGGCCGGCAAGGCCTTCACTTGCTCGAGGCCGTCCCGCAGGCCGCGTCGTGAGAGCTCGGGCGCGTGCGCGAGCCCTTCGACGACGAGTGTTGCCAAGTCTGCGTAGAGGACGCCCGTCGGGCCGGCGTCGTCGGCCAGGCCGAGTGCCCTGCGGGCGTCGCGGAACCCCGGGTTCTCCTCGCTGAAGACGTCGATGTAACACCAGCCCTCGACGGCGGCGTCGTAGGGTGGGCCCGCCCATCCGAACATCCCGCACGAGTTGCAGGCGCGCGTGCCCGCAAAATTCCCGGAGCCGAGCGCCGCGGAAACTGCGGGGAGGTCGAGTCCGAGTCCGAGGTAGACGAGGGCATCCGGGGAAGCCCGGAGCGCGGTGTGCACTGCGTCGGCGGGGTCGCTGCCCGGATCGAGACCGACGGAGTTGGCGACGGGCAGGCCCACCGCCGAACACGCGGATTCGAAGAAGGTGGCGTAGCGCAAGCCGATCGTCGCTCGTTCGAAGAGCACCGAGACGCGCGCGTGGCCGCCGCGCGAGAGCTGGCGCGCGAGGAGGACGGGCTCCTCTTCGTGCGATCCGATCTGCAGGTGGAACATGTGCTCGCCGCGCGCCCGTTCGGTTCCGGCGAAGTTCACGGTGGGAAGCGCGTGCGTTTCGGCGAGGGGGGTCGCGATCAGAGCGTTGTCGCCGATGGCGGGGCCGAGCACTCCGAGGACGTCGCGAGCGGCGAGCTCCGCGAAGGCGTCTTCCACGTCGCGCGCGGTCCCGCGGGGGAGCCCATCCGCGGTCGCGATGTGAAGCTGGATCGGCTCGTGGAACCGGCCGGTCCGCTTGGTGCGCGACCCGGCGAGTTCGAGCGCACGTTCCAGGAGTGGCCGATCGACCCCGTGCGGGGTGTCGTCGAGAACGCCGAGATGAATCACGGCGCAAGCCTATCAGATTGGGCCCGCGCCTCGCGGCCCAGGGCAGGGTGACGGCGGCTGAGACGCAGAGATTCGCGATCTTCTTCGTCTGCAGCTCGTGGAAATTGATCGAGTCGAAGCTCGAGAGGATCCGGCTCCTGAAGCAGGTGTAGTCGTTGGCTCCGCAGGTGAGAGTGCCGTCACCGGTTTCGCACGCACCGCTCTCGTACTGGTCGCCAGCCGTGCAGATCTCGCCGTCTTCGCATGCGGTACCGTCCGCGAGGGCGGGATGGGCGCAGGTGCCCTCGGAGCAGACGTCGTCTGTGCAGTCATCCGCGTCGTCGGGACACGAGCCTCCTTCGTTGGCGAGCTGAGGGATCTCGACCTCCCCACTCGTTCCTAACGTCGAGTCGAGGACGCCGGCCGTGTCGAGTCGCTGGAGGTTGGCCGGACCGCTGCCGAACGCGGCGCCGGCGATGACGATGAAGCCGTCGGGCTGAAGCGAGACGGTCTTGAAGTCGTCCGTGGTAAAGTCCGTTCGGCCGCCGATCCCGAACGTTGTGTCCAGCGCGCCCACTGAGTCGTGACGACACCCGTCCCGCCCCACATGGTGTCGAGAACCCCGCTGGGACTGAAGCCCCCCCTGATGGCTCGCCCTCCACGCTCCTTTCTGTCAATCTCAAAGCGGGTGCCGCTGCGTGGATGCACGGCACGGATCGCGATCTCGAGGGAGTAAATGGCGTTCACCGGACTCACGGTCATCGACATCGCCACACTCGCTGCTGCGCCGCAGATCGCGGCGTTTTTCGGGGACTTCGGAGCGCACGTCATCAAGGTGGAGTCCCCGCGCGGGGACCCGCTTCGTCGCCTCGTCGACGAGGACGGCGTTGCCCTGCAATGGAAGCTTGTCAATCGAAACAAGGAGTGCGTCAGCCTCGATCTGACCAAGCCGGGTGGGCGCGTACTGCTCGATCGAATGCTCGCTCGCGCCGACGTTCTGGTCTGCGCACATACGGCGCAGCGGCTAAAGCGCTTCGGCCTCGAAGCGGAAGCGTTGCGCGTGCGCTTCCCACAACTCGTGATGGTGAATCTCACCGCGTACGGGACGACCGGCCCGTGGGCCACGCGGCCGGGTTCCGGAACCCTTGCAGAAGCGACGGCTGGGTTGGCGGCGCTCACAGGTCCGGAAGGCGCACCGCCCGGCCTCTCGCCGGTCGGCCTCGGCGATACGCTCGGCGTGATGCAGGGAATCATCGCCGCCCTACTGGGGCTCTACGCGCGGGGGACGACGAGCACCGGGGAGGTGTTCGACGTTGCGATGTACGAGCCTATTCTCGCACTGCTCGGCGGCCGGATCTCGGCGGCGCAGCGAGCCGGGGCGGACCCGGGTCGGCACGGGAACCGGTTTCCGACCATGGCGCCCCGGAACACCTACGCGACGGGCGACGAGCGATGGGTCGCGCTGACGGCTGGCACGGATGAGTTGGTGCGACGCGTCTTCACGGTCATCGGGCGGGACGAGTTGATGGAGGATGCACGATTCGCGACGAACCGTGCTCGCGTCGAGAACGTCGACGCGTTGGACGAAATCATCGGCGCCTGGATCGGCGCCCGGCCGTGTCGCGAAGTCGTCGAGGCGTTCGCCGAGACGAACGTGTCCCTTGCGGCGGTGGACGGTCCTCTGGGCGTGATCGAGAACCCGCACTTCCAGGCGCGAGAGAGCCTCGCGTCCGTCGAGGATCCCGAGATCGGTAGGGTCGTGACGCCCGCGCCGTTGCCGCGCCGTATCGAGTCGCCGGGCCAGGTGCGTCATCTCGGCCGCGCCATCGGCGAAGACAACGATGCCGTTTACGGCGACTGGCTCGGACTTTCGCGAGACGAGCGGGCCGCCCTCGCAGCCGCCGAACTCATCTAGTAGGAAAAGAGTCTCATGCTCGTCCTGCGAGGCGGTCCCGCCCAATCCGAGTCGAGACTCGAGAGGACCCTCGCCCGGGTTCAGCGCGACGTCCCCGATTTACAGCGCTTCGACGCCGAGTTCGTGCACTTCGCGGACACCGACGGGCCCTTGGACGAACGCGAAACCGAGGTTCTTGAGCAGCTCCTGCGGTACGGGCCCGCCGTCGCGGCGCAACGGCCGGAAGCACCCGGGGGACTGCTCGTCGTGGTCCCGCGCATCGGCACGATCTCTCCCTGGTCGTCCAAAGCGACCGACATCGCTCGGTCGTGCGGCCTCGCGAAGGTGCGCCGGCTCGAGCGTGGGATCTCCTACCGGCTCGTCGGCTCCGGTTCGGAGAGCGCCTTGCGAGACATGGTTTCTCCGGCCCTTCACGACCGGATGACCCAATCCGTTCTTCCTTCCCACGCCGAGGCTGAACGGCTCTTCGACGTGGCCGAGCCGCGGACGTTCGAGAGCGTTCCGCTGCTGACGGTAGGACGAGATGCACTGGTGGCGGCGAACGCCGAACTCGGCCTCGCGCTCGTCGAAGACGAGATCGACTACCTCGAGAAGAGCTTCCGCGCGCTGGGCCGCGATCCTCACGACGTCGAGCTGATGATGTTCGCACAGGCGAACTCCGAGCACTGCCGACACAAGATCTTCAATGCGAACTGGGTAATCGATGGAAGGGTCGAGGAGGGTTCCCTCTTCGCGATGATCCGGAACACGACGGAGAGATCGCCCGACGGCGTACTCTCGGCCTACGTCGACAACTCCTCGGTCGCGGAGGGTAGTACCGCGCGTCGCTTCTTCCCCGATCCGCAAACCGGCGAATACGGTGCGCACGAAGAGCCGGTGCACTACCTCATGAAGGTCGAGACGCACAATCACCCGACGGCGATCTCGCCCTTTCCTGGTGCGGCCACAGGTTCCGGCGGCGAGATTCGCGACGAGGGTGCGACCGGGCGCGGTGCGAAACCGAAAGCCGGCCTGACCGGGTTCTCGGTTTCGAACCTTCGTATCCCGGGCGCGGAGCAGCCCTGGGAGCAGGACTTCGGCCGACCGGCCCGCATCTCGTCGGCGCTCGACATCATGCTCGAGGGGCCGATCGGTGGTGCGGCGTTCAACAACGAGTTCGGGCGTCCGAACATCTGCGGCTACTTCCGCACGTTCGAAGAGCGGGTCCCCGGTCCGAACGGCGAGGAAGTTCGCGGATATCACAAACCCATCATGCTCGCGGGGGGGCTTGGCAACATTCGCGAGGGGGACGTGCACAAGCAGCAGATCCCCGCCGGCTCGCCGCTGGTCGTCCTGGGCGGTCCGGCGCTTCGCATCGGCCTCGGCGGCGGCGCCGCGTCGTCGATGGCCTCGGGTTCCAGTCGTCAGGATCTCGATTTCGCCTCGGTGCAGCGTGAGAACCCGGAGATGGAGCGGCGTTGTCAGGAAGTGATCGACCGTTGCTGGGAACTGGGTGAGGAAAACCCGATCCTCTCGGTGCACGACGTCGGGGCGGGAGGCCTCTCGAACGCGCTGCCGGAGTTGGTGCACGGCAGCGACCGTGGGGGCGTCTTCGAGTTGCGTTACATTCCGAACGACGAACCCGGGATGTCGCCGCTGGAGATCTGGTGCAACGAAGCGCAGGAGCGATACACCATCGCGCTGTCACGCGACCGGCTCGACGTGTTCGTCAACCTCTGCCGGCGCGAACGGGCGCCGTTCGCGGTGCTCGGCGAGGCCGTCGACGACGATCTTCTTCGCGTCACCGACCGTCAGTTCGAGAATGCACCGATTGATTTGCCGCTCTCGGTGATTCTCGGGAAGCCGCCGAAGATGCAGCGCCGGGCGGATCACGTTCCGTTCGACGCGGCTCGATTTACGACCGAAGGGGTCGACGTCCGAGACGCGGCGTTCCGAGTGCTGCGGCTCCCGACGGTCGGGGACAAGACGTTCTTGATCAGCATCGGCGACCGCACCGTGTCGGGGCAGATCGTGCGCGATCAGATGGTCGGCCCCTGGCAGGTTCCCGTGGCGGATTCTGCTGTGACAGTGAGTGACTTCGACGGCTATCGCGGCGAGGCGATGGCGGTGGGCGAGCGCACGCCGGTCGCGCTGCTCGCACCGGCGGCGTCGGCGCGGCTGGCTGTCGGCGAGGCCATCACGAACCTCGTCTCCGCGGGAATCGAGCGGCTGATCGACGTGAACCTCTCGGCGAACTGGATGGCCCCCGCGGGTCACCCCGGCGAGGACGCGGGACTCTACGACGCCGTGCAGAGCGTGGGACTCGATCTCTGCCCGAAGCTGGGAATTGCGATCCCGGTCGGGAAGGACTCGATGTCGATGCGCACGGTTTGGCGCGATGGCGATGAAGAGCGAAGCGTCACGGCGCCGCTCTCGTTGATCGTCACCGCCTTCTCGCGTGTGCCCGATGTCCGCCGCGCGGTCACCCCGGAACTCCGGACCGATTTGGGAGAGACCGATCTTCTCCTGATCGATCTGGGTGCGACCCAGAACCGGCTTGGGGGATCGGCGCTCGCGCAGGTCTTCGGGACGGTCGGGGCGGACTCTCCGGATGTGGACGATCCGCTGACCTTGAAGTCGTTCGCCGCTGCGGTCCTCAATTTGATCGCCGCACGAGACGTGCTCGCGTACCACGACCGCTCCGACGGGGGGCTCCTTGCGACCGTCGTCGAAATGGCATTCGCGGCGCGCACTGGGCTGGATGTCGATCTCGCCGGCCTCGGGTCCGATCCGGTCGCCGTGCTCTTTGCAGAAGAACTCGGCGCCGTCCTGCAGGTGAAGAGCGGCGACGCGCCGCGGGTCCTCGCCACGTTGGAAGCTCGCGGGCTCGCAGGCTTGTGTCATCGAATCGGGACGCTTCGCAGCGACGATCGGGTGATCTTCCACGCGGGCTCCCGTGTCTTGTTGGATGAGAAGCGCACGGATCTGCGCGACGCGTGGTCCGAGACGACGCGCCGCATGCAGGCGCTCCGCGACGATCCCGACTGCGCCGAGGAGGAGCACGCGTCGAGGCTGGACGTGGACGATCCGGGCCTCAACGTGCGCGTTCCGTTCGACCCTGCAGACGCGCCGGCCAACCTGATGAGTACTCGTCCGAAGGTGGCGATTCTCCGCGAGCAGGGCGTGAACGGTCACCTGGAAATGGCGGCTGCGTTCGACCGGGCCGGCTTCGCAGCGATCGACGTTCACATGAGCGATCTCGTCGCCGGACGCACGACGCTGAACGACTTCCGTGGGCTGGTCGCGTGCGGTGGGTTCTCGTACGGCGACGTTCTCGGCGCTGGCGAGGGTTGGGCGAAGTCGATTCTCTTCCGCGAAGAGCTTCGCGCGCAGTTCGCATCCTTCTTCGAACGGCCGGACACCTTCTCGCTCGGAGTCTGTAACGGCTGTCAGGCGCTGTCGGCGCTACGCGAGCTGATCCCCGGGGCGGAACTCTGGCCGCGCTTCGTGCGCAATCGCTCCGAACAGTTCGAAGCGCGACTCGCCCTCGTCCGAGTGGAGGAGAGCCCCTCGATCTTGTTGCGGGACATGGCCGGCGCACGGCTTCCGATCGCAGTGGCTCACGGCGAGGGGCGCGTCGAGTTCGCTTCCGCGGCGGCACAGTCGAACGTGGCAGACGGTGGGTTGGTCGCCGCCCGGTTCGTCGACAATCGCGGGATGATCGCCGAGAGCTATCCCGCGAACCCCAACGGCTCTGTCGACGGGATCACCGGCCTCACCACCCACGACGGACGCGCGACGATCCTCATGCCGCACCCCGAGCGCGTCTTCCGTACGGTCCAACATTCCTGGCACCCTGCGGAGTGGGGCGAGGACGGGCCGTGGATGAAGCTCTTTCGCAACGCCCGGACCTGGGTGGGCTAGCGCCGCGCCTGTCGTTCGCTCTACGCTTCGGCGGGCTGCATTGCTTCGGTGCCGACCAGCTTTCGGGATTCGTCCCTGTCGCGCGCGCGGGAAGACCGACAGAAGTCGAGCCGCCGAGAGCGTTTGGATGCACGGAGCCGAGAGCCTCCTGAGGGCCTCCTTCATCCCCGGCATCGAGGCGACGAGGGATGACCCACTCGCCCCTCATGATGAGAGCGAGCACGAATCGAGCGCGGGACGGGGCCTGTTCGTCGCGTTCAATGACATTGGGACGCCGAGCAAGTGGGGAAGCTGGGGGGCGCGTGAGTATCTCTCACAGCCGCTCGCCGAAGCTCCCAAGGAACGTGCTCTGGTCGAGAAAGCAGGTGACTCTAGCGCATCGTCCGGAAGCCGTGTCGGGGTTCGCTGACGCGTCAGAGTTGGGATGAGTTGGACGTTCTCCGCGGCTTTGCCGCGCTCCTGATGATCTTCAATCACGCCGGAGTCGACTGGTACGGCGACAAGCCGTCACGAACGACGATCGAGGGCCTTCTCACGTACCTCGGCAGCTTTGCTCCGGGCGCCTTCTTCCTGCTCACCGGTCTCGGCGTCACCATCGCCTGCGCGCGCTCCTGGTGGTTCGGAAGCCGGCGCCGATCCAGGCTCTCCGTCCGGCGGCTCGGACCTGACCCGGCGATGCAGAAACAGGTGGGCTCGCGGCCCCACGGGGCCTTGAGCTAAAAGGAAGGCATGGACCTTTCTTCGCTCACGGCGATCTCGCCGATCGACGGTCGCTACGCCCAGAAGGTGGCTCCTTTGCGGGCGGTGGCGAGCGAGTACGGCCTCATTCGGCAGCGTGTGCTGGTGGAGGTGCGGTGGCTCCAGCGCCTCGCAGCCGAGCCCGGTCTCACCGAAGTCGGACCCTTTTCGGCCGAGGCGGAGGCTCTTCTCGACGGGATCGTGAGCGGCTTCGGCGTGGCGGATGCCCGTCGCGTGAAGGAGATCGAGTCCGAGATCAATCACGACGTGAAGGCGGTTGAATACTACCTGAAGGAGCGCATCCAGGGATCCGCGGAGCTCGAGAGGGTCTCGGAGTTCCTTCACTTTGCGTGTACCTCCGAAGACGTGAACAACCTGGCCTACGGCCTGATCCTCCTCGAAGCACGTCGGGACTGTTTGTTGCCTTCCGCCGACGGCGTCCTCGATGCGATCCAGGGGCTGGCGCTCGAGCACGCCGATCGCCCGATGCTCGCGCGCACGCACGGCCAGCCGGCGTCACCGACCACCCTCGGCAAGGAGATGGCAAACGTCGCTGCGCGACTTCTCCGTCAGCGCCGGAGCATCGCTTCGGTCGAGATTCTCGGGAAGATGAACGGTGCGGTAGGCAACTACAACGCGCACTACTCGGCGTACCCCGAGGTCGATTGGGAAGCGACGGCAAAGGGCTTCGTGGAATCCCTCGGCCTCGCGTGGAACTCGTACACCACGCAGATCGAGCCACACGACTACATCGCCGAGCTCTTTGATGCGCTCCGGCGATTCAACACTGTGCTTCTCGATTTTGATCGCGACATGTGGGGCTATGTGTCGCTCGGGTACTTTCGCCAGAAGGTCGTCGCCGGCGAGGTCGGATCGTCGACCATGCCTCACAAGGTGAATCCGATCGACTTCGAAAACTCCGAGGGCAACCTCGGCGTCGCGAACGCATTGCTCGGACATCTCGCCGAGAAGCTGCCGGTCTCGCGTTGGCAGCGTGACCTCACCGATTCGACCGTCTTGCGCAACGTCGGTGTGGCCGCGGCGCATTGCCTCGTGGCCTACGAGTCGACGAAGAAGGGGATCGGACGTCTCGCGCTCGACGCAGAGCGCCTTGCTGCCGACGTGGAGAACGCTTGGGAAGTGCTCGCAGAGCCGATTCAGACAGTCATGCGTCGGTACGGTGTCGACCGCCCGTACGAGCGTCTGAAGGAACTCACGCGTGGCAAGCGCATCGACGCCGAAGCGCTCCGCACGTTTGTCGAAGCGTTGCCCATCCCTGAGGAGGCCAAGGCCGGTCTCCTCGCTCTGCGGCCCGAGACCTACATCGGGAACGCGACCGCCCAGGCGCGCCGCATCGGCGACCTGTAGAGGCCTGACCCACGATGGCTCATGACGACCTGACGCCGACCCAACTTGGGACAGGCTCCCAGCCGGACGACGTCTGAGCCGGTCCCGTTGGCGTATCTCTCCCCTCTGACGGCGGACCAGCGCACCACGTTTCTGGTGGTGTCGCTGCCGCAGCGCACTCTCAAGCGACTCGTCGGTGCCCTCGGGACCGCCCCGAAAGGGACACGGTTGGAGAAGCTGTCGGCGTGGGAGCTCGCCTGGACGCTGACAGACTTCTACGAGGCGGATGCCGAGGTGGCGGCAGAAGTGGATCGCTCGCTTCTGCGCACCGTTGGGCCGTCCCCTCTCGCGTCGGCAGTGGCGACGCAGGGGGGAGGAGTCGCTCTCGCGGATCTCGTGCTTCGAGCCGAGGATCCGTTGCGGGATCTCGCGTGGGCCGTCTTGTCGTCCGCCCCGGAAAGCGCGGCGTCACTTGCGAACGAGCTCGTTGCGATGATCGTGGCAGAGTTCGACGACGCGGAGGAGCGGGCCAAGAAGGACGAAGAAGCGAGCACCGCGCCCCAAGAGGAAGCCGCAACACCCGACCCCGAAGGCGTGGCGCGTGAGATCGACAAGCAGACCAAGAGCGCGAAGCGAGGGCGTCAACGCGCGCTGAAGCGGGCCGACGGCATGAAGGGCCGCGTGGCGGAAATCGAGACATCGCTCGCCGACGCGAATCGCGCGCTGAAGGCCGAACGATCTGCTCGGGGCGTGGCCGAGTCCGACCGAAGACGGGCGGAGAGCGAGCGGGACGAGGCGCGATCTCGCGCCGAGAAGGGAACCGCCGGCGAAGTAGAGCGATTGGCCGCGGAGCTCGCGGGCGGGGCGCGGCGGCAACGAAGCCTCGAAGAGGATCTTGCTGCCGCCCGTGCGGAAACCGAGGCCTTGTCCGCACGCATTCGCGACTTAGGGGAGCGGAAGCCGGTCGCCGCCTCGAGCGATGTCGTCTCGTCCCGGCCGGATCCGGCGAATTGGAGCCTGCCAATCTTCACGGGGGAGTTCTACGACTCGATCAAGGCGTGGGACCGCAGGGTGTTGCGGATTGCGTTCGAGAAGATCGTGAGACTTGCCGAGGACTGGCGCCATCCGAGTCTGCGGGCGATCCCCCTGGAAGGCCTTCCAGGCCACTACCGGATCCGCATCGCGTCCGACGTCCGGCTGATCTACCGACGGCCCGACGGCGGGCGGCTCGAAATTCTCTCCCTGATCGATCGAGAAGATCTCACGCGGTACATCCGGACGGCGAAGAGGTAGAGGAACGCATGGCCGATCGGATCGTCGTGCGCGGCGCGCGCGAGCACAACCTCGACAACATCGACGTCGAGATCCCGCGCGACGAGCTCGTCGTGATCACGGGACTCTCGGGGTCGGGAAAGTCGTCGCTTGCGTTCGACACGATCTACGCGGAGGGGCAGCGCCGCTACGTCGAGTCGCTCTCGGCCTACGCGCGGCAGTTTCTCGAGCAGATGCAGAAGCCGGATGTCGACTCGATCGACGGGCTCTCGCCGTCGATCTCGATCGAGCAAAAGACGACCTCTCGAAACCCACGTTCGACGGTCGGGACCGTCACGGAGACTTACGACTACCTGCGACTCCTCTACGCTCGAGTCGGGACGCCGCACTGCCATCAATGTGGGAACCCGATCACGTCGCAGACCGTCCAGCAGATCGTCGATCGCGTGCTGTCCTGGGACGAAGGCACGCGCCTGCACATCCTGGCGCCCCTCGTTCGCGATAGGAAGGGGGAGTATAAGAAGGAGCTCCTCGATCTGCGAAAAGCCGGGTTCGCGCGCGTCCGCGTGGATGGGGAAATGCGCGACCTTGGAGAGGACATCGTCCTCAAGAAGACTCTGAAGCACACGATCGACGTCGTCGTGGATCGGTTGATCGTCAAGGCGGGCATTGCGAAGCGCCTTGCCGATTCCCTCGAGACCGCCTTCCGGTACGGCGGCGACCTGGTGAAGGTCGAGCATCAAGCGGACAAGTCGGTGCCGCTCGCGGAGCAGCTCTTCTCGCAGAAGCTCGCGTGCGCGGACTGCGGGGTCTCCTACCCGGAGATCGCGCCACGTTCGTTCTCGTTCAATAGTCCACACGGGGCCTGCGAGCGCTGTAGTGGGCTCGGTGTTCGGCGGGTGTTCGATTCGGACAAGGTGATCGCGGACGATACGAAGTCCCTCGAGGGTGGTGCGATCGCACCGTGGGGGCGCCGCCTCGACACGTATCGTCCTCTCTTGCGCGCGCTCGCAAAGCACTTCGCGATCGATCTCGACACCCCGTGGAAGGATCTTCCGGCCAAGGTACAGGACCAGCTGCTGCACGGAACCGGCAAGACGAAGATCGAGATCGCGGCGGCGCGCGGGCGAAAGGTCTCGAGAGCCTTCGACGGGATCCTGAAGGTTCTCGACAAGCGCTATCGCGAGACGGAGTCGAACCTGCGCCGCGAAGAGCTCGAGTCCTACCAGAGCGCGCTCGCTTGCGAGGCGTGCAACGGGCGTCGACTACGGCCGCAGGCGGAGTACGTTCGACTCGGGGGTAAGTCGATCACCGAACTCACCGCGCTCTCGATCGCGGAGGCACACGATTTCGTCCTCGGTCTCGAGCTGGCACCGCAGCAGGAAGTCGTCGCGCGGCTGATCCTGAAAGAGATCGTCGAGCGCCTCGGCTTCCTGCGAGACGTCGGCCTCACGTACCTCAGCCTCGATCGTAGTGCGGGGACACTTTCTGGAGGCGAGGGGCAGCGGATCCGCCTGGCGACGCAGATCGGGTCGTCGCTCGTCGGCGTGGTCTACGTGCTGGACGAGCCGTCCATTGGCCTCCACCAGCGCGACAACGAGCGCCTCCTGACCACGCTTGCTCGCCTTCGCGATCTCGGAAACTCGGTTCTCGTCGTCGAGCACGACCGCGACACGATGGTCGCGGCCGACCATCTAATCGACATGGGGCCCGGCGCGGGGAGACTCGGGGGGCGCATCGTGGCCCAGGGGACGCCCGCGGAGGTTCGGGCGACGGAAGGGTCCCTCACGGGGAGCTACCTCGCGGGTCGTCTCGAGATTCCGCTTCCGGCGCAGCGCTTGCAAGGAAACGGCTGGAACCTCGAGGTGCGCGGTGCGCGGCACAACAACCTGAAGAATCTCGACGTCGACTTCCCGCTCGGCACGATGACGTGCGTGACGGGCGTCTCGGGATCGGGCAAGTCGTCACTCGTCGTCGACACGCTGTGGAAGGGTCTCGCGAAGCAGCTCTACCGCGCGAAGGACGCACCCGGAGACTGTGATGGCATCGAGGGGTGGCAGTTGCTCGACAAGGTCGTCGACATCGATCAGGCACCCATCGGCCGGACCCCCCGCTCGAATCCCGCTACGTACACGGGACTGTTCCAGCCGATTCGGGATCTCTTCGCACAGCTGCCGGAGTCGCGGGTCCGTGGCTACGAAGCGGGGCGGTTCTCGTTCAACGTGAAAGGCGGACGGTGCGAAGCCTGCACCGGGGATGGACTCCTCAAGATCGAGATGCACTTCCTCCCCGACGTCTACGTGACGTGCGAAGTGTGCGGCGGCCGACGCTACAACCGTGAGACGCTCGAAGTTCTCTACAAGGGAAAGTCGATAGCCGACGTGCTCGAGATGACCGTGGTCGAAGCATTGGAGTTTCTTTCTGCGGTTCCCGCCTGTCGCACGCGGCTCGAGACGCTGCGTGACGTCGGCTTGGACTACGTTCACCTGGGACAATCCGCGACGACGTTGTCGGGGGGCGAAGCGCAGCGGATCAAGCTCTCGAAGGAGCTGAGCCGCCGCGCGACGGGGAAGACTCTGTACATCCTCGACGAGCCGACGACCGGAATGCACTTCGAGGACGTACGTCGCCTCCTCGAGGTCCTCCGCCGCCTGGTCGACGGCGGGAACACCGTGCTCGTGATCGAGCACAACCTCGACGTGATCAAGGTTGCCGATCACGTGCTCGACCTGGGGCCGGAAGGGGGACAGGCGGGAGGCGAAATCGTCGTGCAGGGCACCCCCGAAACGGTGGCGGCGTGTGAACGCTCTTATACCGGCCGCTTTTTGCGGAAAGCGCTTGCAGAACGGTCGTCCGATCTTCGCCGCGGGGCGGGCGCTCCCTGATTTCCTTCCGTTTCGAGGACCTGTTAGATCAGAGGTCGTGGGGAGCAACGGACTGCAGACTTGGGCGGGCCGAATCATCGTTGCTGCGATGATCATCGCAGGCGCGTGTTCGCAGAATCGGTCCGACGACCCGTTCTCGAACTACGACCCGAGCGATCCGTTCAGCGATCCTTTCTTCGACTCGAGCTTTAAGTCGCCCGGTTCTCTCGACGAGATTTGGGACGAGCCGTCGCCGAGCGTCGGCTGGCTCTACGACGGCGATGGCGGCCCCGAGCAAGCGTTGGGAGACCACTCGGATCCGTTCTGGGACGACGAGCCTGGTTCGGGCGACTTCGCCTCGCCCGGCGAGAAGACGTTCTCTGAGAAAGCCCAGGAAGCGAGCATGGCAACGCTCAGCATTCTGGTCGGCGCGGGGATGACCGCGCTCCCGTTCCTTCTCGGAACGTGAGCGCCCGTCCGACGCTGCTGCACTAGATCCGCGCGACGTAGGCGTCGGTTTCTGCTCGCACGTGGCGAGCGAGGAACAGCATTCCGATCACGTTCGGGAAGGCCATCGACAGCAGCATGATGTCGGAGAAGTCGAGCACATCGTCCACCCGCAGGACTGGCCCCAGCGCGACGAAGAACACATAGACGATTCGGTACGGTAGGATCCCCGCGCGCCCGAAGAGGAACTCCGTCGCGCGCTCTCCGTAGTAGCTCCACGAGATCATCGTCGAATAGGCGAACACGAGGACCACGACGACCAGGAGGTACTGCGCGGACGCGTGGAGAGTCCCGAACGCGCGCGCCGTGAGGATCGCGCCTTCGGCCCAGCTCATTTGCGTACCGGGGTCGTGCACGCCCGTAATCAGAATCGCGAGTGCCGTCATCGTGCAGACGACGATCGTGTCGATGAAGGGGCCGAGCATCGCGACGGATCCTTCGCGAATGGGCTCGTCGGTCCGAGCCGCGGCGTGGGCGATCGCGGCGGAGCCGAGGCCGGCCTCGTTCGAAAACGCGGCGCGCCGCGTTCCCTGAACGAGGACGCCGAGGAATCCACCAGAGGCCGCTTCGGGCGCGAAGGCTTGCCTGAAGATGTCCAAGAACAGCGCGGGTACACGATCTACGTTCACGAGGATGATCACGAGGCAGATCGTCAAGTAGAAAGCACACATGGTTGGAACCATGCGGCCGGTGACTTCGCCGATGCGACGGATGCCGCCGAGGATGACGGCCCCGACCAGGACGGCGAAAGTCAAGCCGACGATCCACGCGGCACCGGGAATCGTATCGAGGACCGGCACGACGGACCGCGTGATTTCGAACGACATCTTGCCCTGGAACATGTTTCCGGCGCCGAACGACGCAAGCAAGGTGAGCACGGCGAAGAGGATCCCGAGGAAGCTCCCAAGCCAGGCGAGTTCGGGCCGCTGCTCTCGGATCCCGTCGCGGAGGTACACCATCGGTCCTCCGAGTACGTGCCCGTCGGGTCCGATCTGGCGGTACATCTGCGCAAGAGAACAGGAGGAAAACTTCAGGCTCATCCCGAAGAACGCGACGAGCCACATCCAGAAGATGGCACCGGGCCCACCTGCGGCGATTGCGACTGCGACGCCGGCGATGTTGCCGAGTCCTACGGTCGCCGAGAGCGCGGAGGTGAGAGCGCGGAAGTGGGAGATCTCTCCGGGGTCATCGGGATTGTCGAACTTACCGCGCACGCAATCGATCCCGTGTCGGAAGAGCCGAAGATTGACGAAGCCGAAACGGAACGTGAAGAAGATGCCGCCCGTCACGAGGAGGATGATGATGAAGGGCACTCCGATTCCAAAATCGAAGAAGAGGATCGGAGTGATCCATGCCACGATGACGCCGAAAAGGTCGTCGATGGTGTCCTGCAAAGTTTTCACCGAGCGTGAGCTAGGGCTATTTCAGCGCGGCTGCAACCCGTCGGCGGAACGCGCGTTGCAAAAGAGTCGTCACCGGCCCGGGGGCCCCCGTTCCGACGGGGGAATCATCGAGGCGCACGACGGGCATGACTTCGATCACGCTGCCGGTCAGAACGATCTCGTCCGCATCCTCGAGAGGTCCGGCTTGGAGGACTTGTTCGCGGGTCGGGAGGCCCTCTTTCTCCGCGATCTGCAGCACGACTTCTCGCGTGATGCCGGGGAGGCATCCGGCCGTGACCGGGGGCGTGAGCAAGCGGCCGCGTTTGACGACAAAGACGTTGCTCGTCGTCGCTTCGCTCAGCGAGCCGTCTTCTTCCACGTACAGTGCTTCGAAGGCGTCGGCGCGTGCCGCGAGGATTCGGCCCTGAACGGCCGCTGCGTAGTCGGTGGTCTTGTGCCCGGTCGTGAACCCGTGGCGTCCCTGGCCGAACGGGAGACGGATTACGGAGACACCGTTGATTCGGGCGTCCTCGAGGCCGGCGGGAACCGGCCGCGGGATGAGAAGGAGTGTAGGGTCGAGCTTGGCGCTCGGTGCGAGTCCTTCGCCTACGCCGCGAGTGATCGTGAGTCGTACGGCAGCCTCCGTCAGTCGTGCGGCTTCCAGGACCTCGTCGATGGCGCGCCGGAGATCGGTGCGCGGGAACGGGATCGCCAGTCGCTTGAGCGTCGTCGCGAGGCGTTTCCGATGTTCCCGCCAGCGGAACGGTTTGCCGCGGTAGACCCGAACGGTCTCGAATGCGGCGTCGCCGTAGAGCAGGCCCCGGTCGAAGACCGACACCCGGGCACGGGACGCCGGGAGCACCCGGCCGTCCAGCCACACGACCCGTCTTGGGCGCGGGCGACTCACTCCGACGCCTCAGCCGGCGCGGCGGGAGGTGCTTCTTCTTCGGACCGGCATCGAGCCTGCGCCTCGAAGAGAGCGGCCGCGACGCCGTGGCCGAGCAGTGCGGTCAGGAACGCGTGCGCCTTCAACCAGCACTCGTCGTACTCACGCTGCGCGTCCGAGTCGGCGACGATCCCGCCGCCCGCGTGATAGGAATACGTCCCGTCTCGCGCGATCGCGGTGCGAATGGCGATCGAGGAGTCGAAGTCGTCTTCCGCCCGAAACCACACGAGGGCGCCGGTGTAGAGTCCACGTCCGTGCGGTTCGAGTTCGTGGATGACCTCGCTCGCGCGGATCTTCGGCGCTCCTGTGATGGAACCGCCGGGAAACGTGGCTCGCAGAATCGCGGAAAGATCCGTTCCCGCGCGGAGTCGACCTTCTACGGTCGACACGAGGTGATGGAGCGTCTTGAAGGGCTCGAGCCGTAGGAGCGACGTCACGTGGACACTGGCGCGCTCGCAAAGCCGGCCGAGGTCGTTACGCTCGAGATCGACGATCATGACGTGCTCGGCTCGCTCCTTCGGATCGGCGCGGAGCTCGGCGCGCAGCGTGTGATCGACGTCGGCCTTCGGGTCGCGACGGCACGTTCCCTTGATTGGTTCCGTTGCGATGCTGTCGCCGTGTACACGGAGAAAGCGCTCAGGCGAGTTCGAGAGGACGGAGAACCCCTCGCATTCGAGAAACGCGCCGAACGGAACCGGCTGGGCGGCGCGCAGCGCCAGGTACGCGTCCGCGGCCGGAGCGGAGCTCTCGACCTGGAAGCGTCGCGCCAGATTGACCTGATAGACATCCCCGGCGGCGATGTAATCGAGCGCCGTGGCGACCGCACGCTGGTATTCCGGCCAATCTGGGGACTCGATCAGCCGTGCGTTCGCATGGGTCGGCGTTCGGATGGGCTGTCGGGTGCCTTCGGTGACGGCGGAGAGGAGAGCTTGCCCGGCGGCTTCACTCGCGGCTTCGATGTGAAGCCGGCAAGGGGCGTCGGGCTCCTCATGCTGCGGGACGCACGCGAGAACGGCGTCGTATCGGGCCAGGTAAGCGCGCGGGACGTCGTCATCACTCGGTCGCGCTGCGAAATGTGGTTCGAGCTCGGGGCCGAGCTCGTAGCCGAGGAAGCCCACGGTGCGCGGCGCGCCCGATCCACCGCCGAAGGGGGCAGCTTCCCGCACGAAGTCCGTGAGCGCTTGGATGGGGTCTCCATCGACCACCGACGCGCCGTTCGCGTCGGTGCGGTAGGCGCGCCCATCGGCGCCGATCCGTAGTTGCGCCACCGGAGCGTAGCTCATAAAGGAGGCGCGCTCGCCGAACGCACAATCCAACCAGAAGGATCCTGCCCGTTGGCAGAGGCTTCGGAAGACCTCCGAGGCCGGGGCCGAATTCTTGAGCTCGACTGACCACATGCGGAGCGCCCCGCTCGTGCCGGAGTATGGCACCTCCGTGGGAGACTAGCTCCTTGAACGCTTCTGTTCACCTCTTAAACAAGGCTGTCCGGACGACGATGCGCGTCCGCTCGGAGATCCCCTCGGGCCACTCGTCCGCGGGCATTCTCGGCACGGAGCGCATGGGGGCCGGGACCGTGGTCGAGCCCTCCGGCCTGGTCCTGACCGCACACTACCTGGTGATCGGGGCCCAGTCGGTCGAAGTCACCCCGCCCGACGGACAGAGCCTCCCGGGGCGCGTCGTGGGCGTTGACCATTCCAGTGGCCTCGCGGCGGTCGAGGTCGTGGGGGGACGGCTTCCGGGGCTTCCGGTCCGCCAGACGACCGAGTCCGTGGTCGGGGAGGAAGCATTCCTGGTCGCGGCGCACGAAGAAGGCCGGCGGGTGAGCAACGGTGTCGTCACGTCGTACGCACCCTTCGAGGCATTCTGGGAGTACATGGTCGATCGCGCCCTCACGTGTAGCGCTGCAAGCCCGGGACTCGGCGGCGGTCCGCTGGTCGATGCGCGCGGCGAGATGCTCGGGGTAGTTTCGCTCTCCCTTGCCGAGGTCGGCAAGTTCACTCTGGCCGTACCGGCATGCAGCGCGATGCAGATGATCGAGAGCATCGAGAAGAGCGGCGGCTACACGAATGCGACGCCCCATGCGTGGATCGGCGTGACGAGTTACCCGGTAGGCGGCAATGTGATCGTTGCGGGCGTCCTGCCCGATAGTCCTGCGGAAGCCGGCGGTGTCGCGCCCGGCGACATCGTCGTCGCGGTGAGCGGTGACGCGGTCAAAGATCGCCGCACTTTGTATCAGGCGATCTGGAAGACGTCACCGGGTGGGACCGTGCACGTCTCGGTTCGTCGCGGAGACGAATTCCTCGAACTCGATATCGAGTCGAGCAGCATCGAGAAGTACTTCGGCCCCTAGCGCGTCGTCGTTACCCGTGGATCAGGAGACGTTGCCCGAGCCGCAAGTGCGCGGAGCGGGAAAGCATGTTGGCGCGCCGGATCGCTTCAATCGAGACGCCGTAGCGTCGCGCGAGGTCCCATAGGGTATCACCCTTGCACACGACGTGCTCGATGCCGTCGTCGTGGACGAGCTCGGGGAAGTACAGGCCCGCGTTCTCCGCGACGTGCGCGGCCGCGAGGAACTGCGCGTAGAAGTTCCGCACCGCGAATCCGAAATTCCCGCCTTCATGTCGATCGATGATGTCTGGGAGATGACGCGAACCGACCGCTTCGACGGCACGCATCGTTCCGGAGAGGCCGTAGTTGTAGGCGGTGATCGCGAGCGGCCAGTTTCCGAGCTTCTCGTGTGCGTGGCGCAGGTACTCCCCGGCGACCTTCGTGGCCTTGTAGGGGTGGGTGCGTTCATCGACGCGGCGGTCGACTCTCAGCGCCGGTCGGGCCGTCGCCGGCATGAGCTGCCACAGCCCGACGGCCCCGGCGCGTGAACGCGCGCGGGAGTTGAACGAGGACTCGACGTGGGGCAGGTACGCGAGCCTCTCGGGAAGGTCCAGGCGCTGCAGCTCTTGGCGAATCCGCTTCATGTAGCGGCGCGAGCGCACGATGCTCTTGCCCATGACCTCGCGTTGGCCTCGTTGGACGCGAACGCGGTCCGTCGCTGCGGCGATGCGTCGCGGATCGATCGGGACCTGGAACAAATGCAGGAACGGGCTGATCCCCCACGCCGGGTTCCCGGCGACTTGCTGAATCAGTTCCTGGTAGCGCTCTTTGATCTGCGCGAGCTCGGTGCCGCGGCCGTTCTTGAGAGGAACGACGGCGAGCACGTACTCGGGGTGAAGACGGTCGTGCACGACCGCTTCGGTCAGCGAGTACCGCGAGAAGATGTCGACCCAATGCTGCACGCGGGCTTCGAGGCCCGTGGGGGAGTCGAATTCTGTGTCGTTCTCGAACCGCGCAATCTCACGCGCCCCAGCCGGGCACGCCACCACCAACCACAGTCCCACCCACAACCAGCTGAGAGAGCGCCGGCTCCGGGGGCCAAAGGACATGGTGTGTCACTCCTCCGAAGGTCGGTGTCTCGCATGCAGGATTGCCACAGTCCGAGCCGGGGCTCAACACGGGCCTCCCGCCGTCAGAAAAAGACGTGTAGTTCCAGCACCAGTCGGTTCTGGTTCGTATCGGCGACGTCCTTCGGGCCGTTCGCGATCGAGTAAAAGAGCCTCGCTTGGAGGAAGCGGCCGAGGAAGGGCTCGATGCCGAAGCCGAAACGGTTCTGCGCGGTGCCCGTGCGTTTGACGTCGTCAGTGCTCAGCATGCCGTCGTTGTCCGCGTACTCGCCGAAGGCCTTGGTGTTGATCCAGTCCAGCAGCAAGTAGTTGATCTCGCCGTAGGCCAGGAAGGTTCCGACGGATTCGCGGCCATCGAAACTCTGATGGATGAAGTCGATCTCGGCCTGGTACTCCAAGGGGCCGAGGTTTGAGCCGCCGTAGAACCCGTAGATGTACTGGTCGGATCCGGTGGGTGAATTGTGCAGGAACGACGCCCCCAGCATCGCGTTGTCGATCACCGGCAGGTCGCGCCACATGCCGTAGCCGTTCGAGGTTACCCGCACGCCGGTGTCCCCAGACGAGGGGTCGGTCACCGAGGCCGTGATGTGCCAGGGGCCGGGCTGGAAGCCGACTTCCAGGCCCGAATCGAAGCCGGTGAACCCGGTTCCCGTGCGGCCGCGCACGAACAGGTCCTGGGAGGGGGCATTTGTGCTGAAGAGGTTGTCGGTCTCCATTTTCAGGCCGTAATCCAGGTAGAATCGGCCCGCTTTGACGTATCCCCGTCCGGGCAGGACCCCTCGGAGGAGCCCGAAGACCTCGCGTGCGACCGGGCTACCGGGGGCCAGGTTCAGGTCGGTGTAGATGGACAGGAAGTCTTCGACCAGCTGGACGTCGAAGTACAGCGCCCCTTCCCGAACGTCGAGGACGTTCTCGTCCACGTTCCCGCGCAGAAACTTGTGCGGAACCAGCCCGTTTTGGTCCGGGTCGTCCTGGAAGACGATCGAATCGGTCACCCGGAGGTCGCCGCCGATCGAGAAGAAGCTCGTGATCTGGCCGTTGAAGACCTCGGCCGCCTCATCCAGTTCCGGGAAGATGTCCCGGTAGTGGGTGATCTCCTTCATGTGGGTGTTCGCGAGGAGCGTTCGCATGCCTCCGCCGGTCTGGTTCACGTGGCAGGTTCCGCACTTACGCCCTTCGCGGAGCGCCATGTACGGTTCTGCCCCGGCACTTATCGGCCAAAGGACCGTCAGTGCGGCCAAAACCAAGCCCCAGCGGTCCATGGTCTGAGATCGTCGCGATTGCGCCCCCATCATTCCAAGCTCCTCTCAATCAGGGGGCTACACTCTGGGGCGCTCCATAGTCAAAACCCGCGTTCGAAACGGTCGGATGACGGGCCAAGTCCCCTGGAAATAGGTCGGAATCGTTGACAGGCCCGAGGTGCAAAGCGTAGAACCGCGCCAACTCCACGGCAGATGGCGCTGCATCTGCGCGTGGGTGGCACATGCCGGCTGCAACGGTCGGCCTGAGGAGGGGGTCTCATGTTTCCTGTACGGGCAAGGTGGCTGCTCGCAGTCGTGATTGCTGGCTCGATGATCGCCGGACTCGCCGGCCGGGCCGATGCGGTTCCGCTGAACGAAGAAGGCACGATTAACGTCAGCGTGCGCGCTTACGTGAACGCTCGTATCGGCACCAACTCGAAGCAGTCGACCCGGACGGGATGCTCCGGGGCTGAGTGCGCTACGCCCCTCGCGTCGCCGCCGTCCTCGTTCGGTGGCACGTTCGTCTACTCGGGCGCCGGCCACCTCATGCAAAATCGCTACTTTCTCGACGTCGAGTGGGATCACGACATCCTCCCTATGTTCGACGACATTCTGCCCGATTGGGTGAGCTCTCTAGAGTACACCCTCGGGTACCGGGGTGAGTACGAGGGCATCTACGACTTCGGTCCCAGCGAGTTCAGCAAGTCGGAGGAAACCTACAACGAGTTGCAGAGCTTCCTGCGGCAGGGCCCCACCTTCCAGCCCGGCCAGATCGATCAGCTGGGCGACATGACCTACTTCGTGCGGCATCGCCTCCGCCAGGTCGCGACGTACCGCAACCGGCTCTTCCAGGCCTTCGTCGATGTCGAGTTGGGTGACCTCTTCATCCGCGCCGGTCGTCAGAACCTGGTGTGGGGTGAGACCGACGTCTTCCGCCTCCTCGACAACATCAACCCGATCGACAACAGCTTCGGCGGGTTCTTCATCGATCTCGATGAGCGGCGTGTGCCGCTCAACATGATCCGAAGCAGCTACTACCTCGGATCGATCGGTGGCGTTCTCGATCAGGCGTTCATCGAGGGCTACGTAGCCTACGACAACACGGTCGCCTTCATTCCGGGTGCACCGGCCGGCTCGCCTTGGTCGACGCCTCTCGGCCCCTTCACGGGCCGGACGCTGCAAGAGATGAAGGCCCCGTCGCCGGGCGACGTGCGCGGCGGTGGACGAGCGGTCTTCAACGTCTCCGACTTCACGTTCACGCTCGCGAGTTACTTCACGAGCATGGACATCCAGGCGGTTCGGTTCCGTGCAGCCTGCGGTGGTAATGAGACCGTGGGGACCTGCGAAGGGCGCCCTCGCGACATCGGCTTCCAGAACGGCGTCAGCATCATCACCGCCGAGCAGACCGCACCCCGTGTATGGGTGAACGGTGCCGCGATGACGACCGCGCTTCCCGATCTCATGGCCGTTCTGCGGTCGGAGGTCGCGTGGTTCCGCGACGAGGCGTTCTTCAGCGGTCCCGGCCGCGACTCCTTCCCGGGGACCGCTTCGACGACCGACCCGAACTATCTCACGAACTTCCTCGGCCCCGTCCTCGCGGGCACGCACGACACGTTGGCTCGCAAGGATACGATCAAGGCCGTCCTCGGCTGGGACATGAACCAGTACATCTCGATGTTGAACCCGTCCCAGTCGTTCTTCTTCTCGACCCAGTTCTTCTACCGTCACATGTTCGACCACGAACCGTGTGGCGTCGACGAGCAGGGAATGGGCAAGCCCTGCTCCACGGTGTCGGTGCCGACTCCGAACAACTCCACCCGCGTCGTCCAGGTCCCGGAGGATCAGTTCCTTCACACTCTGTTGATCAACACGACGTACAATATGAGGATCCCGTTCACGGAGAGCACGGTTCAGGCGACTCCCGGATTCGGGATGTTCTACGACTGGCAGGGCATGATGGTCTTCCAGCCGAGCCTGCGCTTCGTGCGTGACCCGTGGCGCGTCATCGTCGACTACACGAACATCAACTCTGGCGTCTTCAAGCAGACCTTCGGCATCGTTCGCGACCGCGACAACGTCCGGCTGCAGCTCGAGTACGTTCTGTAATTTCCGAAGTTTTCACTGGCCTGATTTAAGGCTAACCTGTTAGGCGCAAGCGAGCTTGGCGGATCCTCCGCCAGGCTCGCCTGCATTCTGAATGAACAAACAATCCGTCTTTACTGTTTTCCTGGGATCTAAAGGGAGCCCGGCAATGATGCCACCTCGTCTTCGATCGTTCCTGGTGGGGGCTTCTGCGTCCCTGCTGCTCCTCGCTCCGGCGGCCGCGCATGCGTCGTCGCCCGGAGATATCGTGCTGCCCCGAGATCTCCGCGTGAATCTCTTCGGCGCGTGCTTCACCACTCCCGATACCGGTTGGGTTGCGGGTGACCTCGGCCGCATCTTCCGCACGGAAGACGGCGGCAAGACGTGGTTGCGGCAGGACACCGGCGGTCTTCGTCCCTTCTTCAGCATCGCCTGTGTCGACGATCAGCATGTCTGGCTGTCGACCACCGACGGCGCGGTCTACGCGACCACCGACGGTGGCGCGACCTGGACGAAGCAGCAGACCCCGGTCGAGCGGAACCTCCTGCAGGTTCGCTTCGCGAATACCAAGCGCGGGACGGCGGTCGGCGATTTCGGCCAGGTGGTCCATACCGAAGACGGTGGGGTGACCTGGCAGGACGTAGGCCTTCCCAAAGACTTCAAGCTTCCCGACATGGCCCTCGACATGGGCGTGGCCCCGAATGACGCACTTCTCTACGGCATGTCCTACGCCGACGAGAACAACGTCTGGGTGTCGGGTGAGTTCGGGACGATCATCATGAGCAGCGATGGCGGCCAGACGTGGACGCAGCAGAAGACCGGCCTCGAGAGCACGCTCTTCGGCATCCATATGCGCGACGCGCAGAACGGGATGGCGGTCGGCATCGATAGCGTGATTCTCACCACGACCGACGGTGGCGAGAACTGGAAGCCGATTCGCGGCCCATTCCAGGAGCGGCCCTACTACGACGTAGTGATCTCCGGGCAGATCGGTTGGATCGTCGGCGGGCAGGGCACGTTGCTCACCACCTCCGACGGCGGCGCGACCTGGGGGGTCTTCGAGACTCCGATCGAGATGGCGTCTGAGTGGTTCCGCGGTTTGAGCCTGAGTGGTGAGACCGGTTATCTGGTCGGTGGCGCAGGGTTGGTTTATCGGAGCGACGGCACGGAAGCGACGCTCCTGGGCGCCGAGACCGAGACCAAGCGCATCATCGAGCACGGCGGCTGACCGGAGTAGATCGGAGCAAACATGATCCCGCAGAGCATCGTACAGGCCTACCTCCGCGTTCTTCTGAAGTACGGAAAGATCATCAGCGTTATCGTCGCTGCGTTGACCCTGTTTTTCATGTGGTCACTGCGCGATATGCGCCTGAATACCGACTTCTTCGATTTCTACCCGCAGAAGCACCCGTACATCAAAATCTACAACGAGTTCCGCCAGATGTTCGGTTCCGCGAACGTTCTGCAGATCATCGTCAAGAAGAAGGACGGCAGCACGATTTACAACCCGGAGACCCTTCAGAAGGTCGATCGGGTCACGAAGTTCATCATCGAGACGAAGGGCGTCGTTCCCTACCAGATCCTCTCGATCGCTTCGCCGAAGATGAAGTCGATCAGCAACTATCGCGGACAGATTCAGGTGCGCGAGGTTTACTACCCAGGAGTGCCCAGTACCCAGGAAGACGCCGACCGCGTCAAATTCGCGGTCTACGCTACGAAGGGTATTCACGGTGTCTACACGGCCGAGGATGACTCGGCGGCGCTGGTGACCGCCGGGTTCTGGGAAGAAGATCTCGACTTCAACTATCTGTTCGAACGATTACAGGAGTTGAAGGCGCAGGAGGTCGACGGCGAGCACGAGATCATGATCACGGGCTTCCCCTACCTGTTCACCTCGATCATGAGGTACGCATACCAGGTCGGCGTGGTCTTTGGCTTGACGTTTGTCACCCTGGGCGTGTTGCTTTGGGTGTATTTCCGAACGTGGACGGGCATCTGGGTGCCCCTATTTTCGGGAATTCTATCGAGTATCTGGGGACTCGCGTTCGGGGCCTTGATGGGCTTCAACCTCGATCCGCTGGTGCTCGTCATCCCGATTTTCTTGACGGCGAGAGCGCTCAGTCACTCTGTCCAATCGATGGATCGCTACCACGACGAGTACCACAAGTCGGGTGACAAAATGCAGGCGATCGTCGACTCTTACAGTGCTCTGTTCCCGCCGGCGATCGCATCGATCATCACCGACGGCATGGGCATTCTGCTCGTCGCCTTCGCACCGATCCCGCTGATCATGAAGGTCGCTCTGTTCGCGTCCTTCTGGATCATTTCGATCTTCATCAGCGTCGTGACGCTCCACCCGATCATCCTGCTCTACATCAACCCGCCGGCGACTCCGACGGCGGAGGAGGAGGCGGCGACCGAGAGGCTTTGGTCGGAGCGCTTCTACAAGTGGATTACGCTCAAGGTCGTCTTTGCCTCCGAGGGCAACAAGCGTTGGTACATGGTCGTGACGACGGGGGTCGTTGGCCTCATCTGCTTCTTCGTCGGGACGACGTACTTGAAGGTCGGTGACATGTCGCCGGGTGCAGCACTTCTGTTCCCCGATCATCCCTACAATCAGGCCTACGACGAGCTGAACTCGAGCTTCCTCGGGGCGAGTCAGTTGATCGCGATCGCGGATGCGAAAGAGCCGGATCTCATCAAGAGCAAAGAGCCGCTCGAGTTGATGGAAGAGTACGGCATGGAGATGGAAGAGGTGGAAGGCGCCGCCATCTCCGTTTCCGTCGTGAACATCATCAAACAGCTGGCGAGGACCTATCGGGAGGGTGACCCCAAATGGGGCTACATTCCCGAGACGCCGCAGGAGATCGGCCAGCTCTTCTACGCATTCACGCAGTCGGGCCAGGCCGGAGATCTCGATCGCTTTGTCGACTCAGCCTACCAGTTCGGAACGGTGGTGACGCTGTTCCGCGGCCACTCGAACGCGATCATCTCGAACTCGATCGAGAAGGCCAAGGAGTTCGCACACCAAAACGAGACCGAGAACGTTCGGTTCCGTCTCGCGGGCGGCATGTTCGGCATCCTGGCCGCGGTCAACGAGAAGGTTGAAGAGAGCTACTGGGTCACGCTCATCACGGTGTGGTGTGTCGTCGCGATCTGCCTCTTCATGACCTACGGATCGGTCGTCTGTACGCTGATTCTGCTCGTGCCCGTCATCTTCGCGCAGTTCTTGTGCGAGACGGTGATGGTGATCTTCCGAATCGATCTGAATGTGAACTCGTTACCCGTTGCCGCGGCAGGTGCGGGGGTGGGCGTCGACTACGGCATCTATCATTTCAGTAGAATGTTGGACTGCTTCGACGAGGGGCGCGATATCGACGACGCCGTCGATTACGCGACCGCGACCACCGGGAAGGCCATCATCTTCACGGCGACCACGATGTTCGCTGGGACGGTCTTCTGGTTCTTCTCGAGCCTCAAGTTCCAGGCGGAGATGGGGATTCTCCTCGCACTGCTGATGTCACTGAACACGTTCGGTGGCCTCGTCGTGGTTCCGTCGCTCGTGAAGATCATCCGCCCGAGCTTCCTGCTCAAACGGCGTGATGCAGCCCTCGAGCGGCTGGCGGCTGAAGGAAAGCCGCCGCCCGAGCCGTTCGATCCAACCAAGGAGTTTAGCTTCGTCCACTGACCGGAAGCCCCCTTCGGTGGGCCGATCCGACCTTTCGACCCGAATGGTTTGCGAAGAACCGCTTAAGGCAGGAGGCTTGGCTCGACCGTGAGTTCCAGAGCTACAGAAGCCGGCACTGGGTCCGCTGAAATCTGCGCCGAGCATCTGCACAAGAGCTTCGGCGGCACGGTTGCGGTCCGCGACGTGTCGTTCGAGGTCGCTCGAGGCGAGGTGATCGGTTTTCTCGGCCCCAACGGTGCGGGCAAGAGCACGACACTGCGGATGGTGACGGGCGTTTTCCCGCCCACCGCGGGGCGTGCGTCGATCGCCGGTCACGATGTTGTGAACGAGGCCATCCAAGCCCGGCGCTCGCTGGGCTACCTGCCGGAGCGCACGTCGCTCTACCAGGACATGGCCGTCTTGGATTACCTGCGTTTCGTCGCCGACATGAAGCAGATTCCGGCCCGGGAAACCGGGAAGGCGGTCACGTGGGCAATGGGCAACACGGGGACCGAGCACGTTTCCCACCGTCTGATCGGGAACCTCTCGAAGGGGTACCGCCAGAGGGTCGGAATCGCGCAGGCGATCCTCGGCGATCCCTCGGTCCTCATCCTCGATGAGCCGACCTCCGGGCTCGACCCGGAGCAGGTGAGCGACATTCGGACGCTCATCCGCGGGCTGGGGGACGATAAGCGCACCGTCGTGTTGTCGACGCACATCCTGCCCGAGGTCGAAATGATCTGCTCGCGCGTGATCATCCTCGCGCGTGGACGCATCCTCGCGGTGGATGAGCCGAGCCGACTCGAGCGACGGCTCCGCCCCTACAGGGAGTTGGCCGCGCGTGTCGTCGAAGCGACCGATGGCATGATGACCGCCCTGCGCAGCCTCGAGCACGTGTCCGAAGTCGTCGTGGAAGCGGCGAAGGGCGACGAAGAGGGCGGCGCTTCGGGGACGCGCGTCGTCGTGCGATTGGACCACGGCTTCGACAGACGCCGCGAGATCGCTTCGAAGATCGTGGACAGCGGAGCTGGGCTTCTCGAGCTCACGCCGGTCGTGATGACGCTCGAGGAGATCTTCTTGAAGCTCGTCGGGGACAGCGAGGCCGACGTCGCATGAACGCGATTCTCACCATCGCCAAGCGCGAGTTCTTCGCGTACTTCGGCTCGCCGACGGCGTACATCCTCTTGGCCGTCTATCTCGGCCTCACCGGATACTTCTTCTACAGCGATGTCGCCTTCTTCGTGACGTTCGGCGCGCAGTACCTCGCAACCGGTCTCTGGCGGTACGTCTTCATCGATTACCGGCTCGTCACGCTTCTCGTGATGCCGCTCGTCACGATGAGGTTGTTCGCCGAGGAGCGGAAGCTCGGCACGATCGAGCTTCTCTGGACGCTTCCCGTTCGCGACTACCAGATCATCCTCGGCAAGTTCCTCGCCGCCTGGGGCTTCTTCGGGGTCCTGGTGATGCTCGCACTGATTCCGTTCGGGGTGTTCTACGCATTCCATCCGTTCGAGTTGGGCCCGCCCGCGGCAGGCCTGCTGGGCCTGGTGTTGCTGGGCACGGCTTTCATTGCGTGTGGTCTCGCGGCATCGACGTTGAGTGAGAACCAGGTCGTTTCCGCGATGGTGACCTACGGGATCCTGGTTTTCTTCTGGTTCATGACCTGGAACGAAGCCGTCGGGAACGAGGAACTCATCCGCGTACTCACGCTGCTCTCCCTGTTCGATCACTATTACAGCTTCGCGACCGGCAAGATTCAGACGGTCGACATCATCTACTTCCTCTTCTTCATCTTCTTCTTCTTGTACGCTGGCCTCCGTTCGCTCCAGAGCCGTTCATGGCGGGGGGTCGCTTGATCCCGAAGGGCGCACGGTGGCATCTCGCCGCGCTGGCGGTCGAACTCGGTCTGCTCGGCTTGATCGGCCTGTTCCTCATCGCGGTGGGGTACGCGCACAACGTGACCTTCGATCTCACGCCGACGAAGGAGCACACCCTCTCCGACCAGGCGCAGCGGACCGCGAAGCGCCTGGATCGCGACGTGATGGTTACCGCGTTCTACAACAGCCAGGATCAGGGTCGGGTTCGCTACTTGAAGGACCTGCTCCAAAAGTTCGAGCAGCTCAACTCGCACTTCAGTTTCAAGATGTACGATCTCGACCGGAGCCCGCTTCTCGCGAATCGCTACGGGATCGTGAGCTACAACTCCGGCGTCGTCGAAGATGCCGATCGCAAGCTCGTGGTTCGCGATCTCGCGGAACCGTCGCTGACGACCCACCTCATCAAGATCATCGAGGGGCTCGAGAGGACGGCGTTGTTCTCGACGGGCCACGGCGAGCGCGATCCCGGCAATCCGGACGAGCGCGTCGGGCTCTCGCTCGTTGCGAAGGCGCTCGAGGCCGACAACTACCGGATCGAGCGCAGTAGCGACCTGCGCGGGGGGATCCCCCAAGGCGTTGCCCTACTCGTCATCGCCGGTCCGAAGACCGATTTCACGGAAACCGAGATCACCGTGGTTCGTTCGTACATCGAACGGGGCGGGGGCGCGCTGATCCTGCTCGAGGCGGGTGCGCCCAAGCGGATTCAGGCGCTGGTAGAAGAGTACGGGGTCTTCCCCGGGAACGACCTGATCGTCGATGAGCGCAATCGGCTCTTCTTCGCCGATAGCTTTGCGCCGCAGGTCGCGTTCTTCAACGAGCAGATCCTGCCCTACACCGGTGCACCGCCCGCGGTACTGCCGCTGGCGCAGTCCGTCACGGTCGCGGCGCCGAAGGTGGAGGGGATCAGCAACGCACCGCTCGCGTTCACGGGCGCCGACACCTGGGCGGATGCCGAGCGTATCAGCGTAGAGAACGAGCAGCCGAAGTTCCGGGAAGGGATCGATCGAGTCGGCCCCGTCCCGGTCGCGGCCATCGCCCATGTCGCTGCAGCCTCGGATGCCCCGGTGGCGCCGGGGCGCGCGGACGCGAACGGCTCGGTGATCGTCGTGGGCGACGTGAGCTTCGCGACGAACCTGTACTCCGGCTCCCTCGGCAACAAGGATCTCTTCCTCAACTTCTCGCACCTGGCTGCGCGGGCCGAAGCGCTCATCGCCGTGCGTGACAACGAGACCCCTGGAGGCACCTTCTCCCGGATCTATCTCACCGCCGCCCAGGGACGAACCCTCTTCTGGTGCTCGGTGATCCTGCTGCCGGGAGCCGTTCTTCTCCTCGGCGGCTTCGTCGGATGGCGCCGGCGGCTCAGGACGGCCGGGTGACCGCCGTGCAGGAGATTCACGACACCCCGTTCGGGGCCCGCCGTGGGTTCTTCCTGGGGCTTGTCGCGCTCGCGACTCTGCTCGGGATCGTGGTCGTGGTGGACGTGCTGCCGCGGGTAAATCCACCCCCGCCGAAAGTAGAAGGGGAACCGTTCCTTCCGGCGGGAATCGGGCCGATCCAAGCGATCGACGTCGTCCGGGGGCGAAAGGATTTTCGCCTCGAGAATGCAGGCGGCACCTGGGAAATGCTCGACCAGGGAGAGCGCTCGGACATCGGCAACGAGCGGGTCGCCGAGTTCATGGCCGAGATCACAGATCTCGTGGAAATCATCGATATCGGTCCTGTTTCGGAGCTCTCCCCGGCCGACTTCGGGCTCGACCATCCCCGTGAGCGAGTGGTCCTCCACCCGGAGGACGGGCGAGAGATCCAGATCCTACTCGGAGACCGTAATCCCCCATTGACGGGGATCTACATTGAGGTATTGCCAGGGGAGCACGTGGTTCTGGTCGGAGCGGTGCTCCTGCTGGAAATCGACCAACTCGCCGCCCTGGCGAGTGCCCAGGCACCATGAAACCCCGACCACAGCGGTCTCCCTCTTGACGGCGGACCGCGCGCAGCACGACTCGTACAATCTCAGATGGAGGTATCTGCACATGCTCGATAGTCGTTGGTTCGTAGCGCTGACCGCAGCCGCGGTCCTCGCCTCCCCTGCTCTCGCCCTCGCTGAAGGACAACCATTGCCTGAGGGCGCATGGAAGCTCTCGAAGGACAACTGGCAGAAGGCCGAGAATCTCCTGCCGGACCCGGTACTCAAGCGGGTCAAAGCGGGTGATTACACCTTCACCGTCGTTCCTCTCGACGACCAGAAGTTCAAGGAAAACTACACCGCGAACTACTGGGCCGCGTCCGAGGCCAACGAAGGCAAGTACGAGCTCGACGCCGAGACGTGTGCAATCAGCAACAAGGAGACCGGCGAGACCCCCGATCACATCTGGGGCAAGCCGTTCCCGCGCATCGACCCGAAGGATCCCACAGCGGCCTGTAAGGTTGCGTGGAACTTCTACCTGGCCAACCAGATGGGTGAGGGTGTCGGCGCGACATTTACGCTGAATGGCATCGACCGCAACGGTGAGTTCCGCCGCATCAAGATGTGGCTGCACGCGAACTCGTACATGGGCCGTACGGTGAAGGACGAAGAAAACCCGGAGAAGCTTCGCGTCACGACGATGTCGCACGCGATGGAGCCGGCGGACGCCGAGGGCGTGAACATCCTCTCGCAGCAGCTCAACGAGTGGGATGCGCAGGACAACATCTGGGCGTACCTCCCGCAGATGCGTCGCGCGCGTCGCGTGAACGCGGCAACGCGTTCCGACCCCATCGCCGGCCTGGACATCTTCTCCGATGACCTGAACTGCTACGCGGGCAAAGTCGAGTACTATAAGTGGAAGATCGTCGGCGAACAGAAGATCTTCGCCCCGGTGATCGGCCCCTACGCGCTGAAGCAGATCAAGACGAAGGAAGAGGGCAAGATGGATGTGCCCATTCCGTACCTGCGCGGCGGCTACGAGACGCCTGGCAACGAGGGCGCGCCCTGGCAGATCACCGAGAACCTCGTGCTCGTCGAGCGCCCGGTCTGGAAGATCGAGGGTGAGTCGACCGACCCGTACTACAACTTCGGTAAGGTCATCATGTACATCGACAAGGACATGAGCCGCATCTACTGGAAGAACGTGCACAACCGTGCGGGTGAGTATTTCTACACCGCCATGTGCTCGTACCACTTCTCGAAGAGCGACGACGGCGAATTCGGCACCACCACACCGAACATGGTGATGGGCGTGAACGACAAGACCGATCGCGCGGCTCTGGGCGGGCGCTACGCCTCGCAGTTCATTGACCGCAACATGGATCCGTCGCAGTTCTCGCTGCGAGCCCTGTCGCGCTTGAGCGACTAGGACTCACCGCAGGAATGCAAAAAGGGCGCGTGGGCCATCCGGCTCGCGCGCCCTTTTTCGTTTCCGGATCTCGTTCAGGCCGCGCGCGAGATTTCAGAGGCGATCTGACGGAACTGCTGCGTGACCGGGCTGTCCGGCTGAGCTTCGACGATCGGCACGCCAGCGTCTCCCTGCGCGCCGACTCCGGCGACGAGGCCGATGCGCCCGAGGAAGGGGATCGCCAGTTCGCTCGCCAGCTTCTCGCCGCCGTCGCGGCCGAAGACGTCGGTTTCATGTCCGCACGCCGTGCAGGTGTGTCCGCTCATGTTCTCGACCAGCCCGATGACGGGTACGTTAACCTGGTTGAACATCTTCACGCCGCGGCGGACGTCGGCGAGGGCGACTTCCTGCGGAGTCGTGACGATCACACCGCCGTTCATCGCGAGCTGCTGCGCGAGTGTCAGCTGGACGTCGCCGGTCCCCGGCGGCAAGTCGAGAACGAGATAGTCGAGCTCGCCCCATTCGACGTTCTTGATGAACTCGGCAACGAGCTTGGTCACCATCGGTCCGCGCCAGATGACGGGCTTATCCTTCTCGATGAAGAAGCCCATCGAGATCATCCGCAGGCCGTGGGCCTCCACGGGGGTGATCCGGCGCTCCTCGGTGACGACGGGCTGGGCAGTCTCGGTTCCCATCAGGAGGGGGGCGCTGGGGCCGTAGACATCCGCATCCAGGAGGCCCACCTGTCCGTATTTTCGCAGGGCGAGAGCCAGATTGGCCGCCACGGTCGATTTCCCAACGCCGCCCTTCCCACTGGCGACGGCGATGATGTTCTTCACGCCGGGGATGGGCTGCGGGCCCCGCGGGCCGGATGTGACGGGGTTCTGGTCGCCGTGGGAATGACCGGCGTGGCTCTCGGCGGGCTGCTGGGGCGTCCCTCCCTGCGGCTGAGCTGCCTGGGGGGCGAGTTCGCTCACGATCTCCAGGGCGCCGGCACCCGGCAAATTTGCGACGGTCGCTTCGATGTCGGGGCGTATTTTGCCGACCAGGTCGGGATCACCGGCCGGGGGCGCCACGACGATGCGGATGCCCCCCTCGTCGACCTGGATGTCGCGAATGATGCCGAATGAGACGATATCCCTGGAAAAACCAGGGTATCTCACCCCTTTCAGGGCCTCGAGAACCTCTTCCGACGACAGCGCCATGGCTCTTAACGGTAGCCGACCCCCCCCCTGCAGCAACCCCCATCGGGCCGCTAACCCGGCAAAGTGCGCCGCATTGATAACGCTATAGTTCATTTCGTGACGGTCCGCGGGAGACCGATTTGCCGTGAATGCAGGGTTTTTGCGATGGCATCTACGTTGCAGAGAGCCACATCGACAACGAGGTCACGGATGGCCTTTCAGAATCTGGTTCGGGGGTGGCGGTAGTACCCGCCACTCTGAAGCGAATACCAGGGCACGGAACATGGGGCGGCAGGGAGCCGTCCTAGTCGCAGATACCAAGGAGTGAATCGATGATGGAAGCTGCATACATGGAGGACCAAGGCATGTTGGAAGAACTCACGGGCGGGGAAATCCGCGAGCTTAGAAAGCGCCTGGGTCTCACCCAGGAAGAGTTCGCTCACGCAGTCGCCGTGACCTTTTCAACGGTCAACCGTTGGGAGAACGGTCACGCCAAGCCGAGCAAGCTGGCTCGTCGCGCCATCGGGGCGTTGGCGGCCCGCAAGCCAAGCGCACCTTCGGAGAGTCAGACCATCGATGAGATGGCTGGCCAACGTAGCTTCGGCAACGGCGAGTAGCAGGAGCGCATTCCCAACGTAGCTTCGATTCGCTAATGGCTGGTCCGGATGGATTCATCCGGACCGGCCATGCGGATTGCCGGCTGCAACACGATGGTTGCGCTCGGATCAGCGCAGTCGGGCGGAGTGGCCGCGCGTCGACGCCGTTAACCGTTATGCGCTAGCGGCTGTCGCCTAGAAAGAGGACGCGATCGTTCGAGCGGTCTCGCTCGGCGATGAGGAGAGCCTGGCCGGCGTTGTTGAAGCCCACGGACGTGAGGTTGGTGATCGTTCCGAGAGCCTCGGTATCGAGGCTCGAGACTATCGTGACGAACTCGCCGTTCGCGCGCCGCACCGAGGCGCGGGTTTCCTCGACCCGGGTCGTTCCCTCGATGCGCGTCCCAAGGGTCGTGACGAAGAGAACGTCGCCTGCCTCATTTATCCGCGTGCCCCCGGTGGAGAACACTTCCAGTTCCTCGCCGGGGAACAGGTCGCCTTCGCAGACGATATTCTGAGTCGAACGCGAGTCGCCCAGCCTCAGGCAGGCGGTTTCCTCGCCCGTGGCTTCGTTCCGCAGGGTTGCCTGGAAGAGTGCGCGCCCCCCGCCGAGCCCGGTTCCGCGGAGGGACGCCACGACACGGTCGGCCTCGATGCTCCCTTCGGCGGCGATGTCCGTGAACTGATCGCCATCGAGAAGGCCGATATGATCTCGAACCGGATCGTCGGGGTTCTGGCCGGCGAAACCGAGTTCGACCAGGAGCCGTCCCTCGGTGTCGAGGTCGACGATGTCGATTCGCGCCACCACTCCTTCGGGAAGCTCTCCGTTTTTGCGCAGGGTGGGCAGGGTGTCCTCGCCGTCGAACTGAACGACGACGGGCGACCTGCGCCGGCCCGGTACCGAGAAGAAGAGCTCACCGTCCTCGTTCATCCCGATCTGGGCGTCGTTGGCCTGGCGCCGGTCCAGCTCGAAGTCCTCGTGCTCGATCTGAACGACCTCCGACTCGTTTGCCAGGAAGAGGGCAACGGTGCAGAGGTCGCGGGGTGTATCGCCCGTGGAGTCGACCTCGCAGTCCCCGCCTCCGCCCACGAACGCGACCCGGCCGTTCCGTACGATCCGGAAGTTTCCGAGGATCCGGAACTCGGGGCCGCCGGCGCCGGTGATGGTCTCGGGATCGTTCGCGATCCCGGCGATGGTCTCGACCTCGTCATCGAGAGCTCGGTGAAGCTGGTCGGTGTCCAGTCCGTTCCCGCTCTGAAAAGCGAGCTCGCCGGTCGAAGCCATCCTAAGCCGGGAAAGCGTGGAGAGGTCGACTTCGGCCGGTGCGTTGCTCTCGTCGAAGATCGTTCGCAAGGTGCCGTTCGCGGCCATGCGGAGGACCGCGCGTGCGTCGCCCTGGTTCGCTGCGGCGATGAGCGCCAGGCTGCCGTCGGCGGCGAGCGCGGCATCTTCGATGTTGCCGATCACGAAGCCGTTGGTTGCCGCGTCACCGTTCTGCAGGGCGATGCGGGCGTTGCTGGGCTGGCGCGGGTCTACTTCCGGCGGGTCTACGGGAATGGGCGAGGGCGCCGGGGCCGGGTTGTTCGAGGTGCTTCCGCCGTCATTTCCACCGCCGCCACCACAGGCGAACGTGGTCAGAAGAGTCAGGACCACAAGGCTCGAGCGAATCGGGTGGACATGGTGCGAAGTGTAAATGTGCGGCAACAAGCAAGGACCTCCTTACGGGTTCGAAGACGCGCGCAGGAGGGGGGTCTGGAAGAAGCAGGGGGGCCGGCGCGTCTGCCCGTCAGACTAACCTTCCGAGTACTATCCCGGAAAGCGGGTATTTGTCCGCACGCCGGGCCGGACCTTTCGGGGCCCCCGCGATCGTGGCCGTGCTCGACCGCGGGGACCCAGGCTACAGGATCTTGGTTCAGGCTGCGACAGACGTGTGCTGCGCATCCAGGGATTCTTCCCCCAGGAACCACTCCATGGGGTATCCCGTGTACTTCGCAATGCGGAACAGCACGTCCGTCGTTGGGATTCGACCGTTCATGTAGTTGTAAACGGCCGACAGGCTGAGCCCCAGGTCGTATGCGAATGCCTTGGGCTCGTCCCGCACGACGAATCGAATGCGGTCCGAAAGGACTCTCGGATCAATGCTGATCGTGTTGTCCATGGCTCCTTGCTCTCCTTCCCGCTCCGCCCGTTTCCGGGTCGAGGCTTGGTTGTTCCTCGATCGGCCAAAAAAAAGGCCGCTGGGTTTTCACCCAGCGGCCTTTCCTTCGAGGAATCGTTCAGTTCGGTTACTGATCACCTCTTGGGGGGCTGCTGGGCCTGAAGTCGCAAATCGTAGCGACCGGCGTGCGCTTGGCCTGCGCACAGAGCGACGAGACGACTACGACATGAGCGGCGGAACGCACCGAGACTGCGCGTACACGCCCGGCGTCGTTTCCGCGCCAGCTGTGATTTGCAGTCATAATGATCATTCGGTTGCGTTCCCTTTCTCGACCCAACTTGCCTTGCAAGATGTTGTACCCATGGCCTGATGGGGGATTCAAGCCCCCCTTCTCCACACCTGTGGAACGCCATGGCGTCCGGGCTACGTTTCCGCCGACGCTTCGGCGGCCTCCAGCGCGTCCTGAACCTCCACCCAGCGGTCCATTTTCGCCGTCAGGTCTCGGTCGACCTCGGCGTGGCGACGCTGCGCTCCGCCGACGTCGAAATCCGAATCCTCATACGTTTCCGGGTCGGCGAGGCGACTCTCGAGTTCGCCCTTTTCGGTCTCCAGGGCCTCGATCCCGGTTTCCAATGAGGTCAGCTCTCGGCGCAGGGGCTGTGTACGACGGGCCAGGTCGTTTCGGGCCTCTGCCGCCGCGCGCCGCTCTGCTCGTTTGCCGCGGCCGGACCGCTCTCCGTCGGCACCCTCGTCTGCGGGTCCGCCCCCCGCGCTGGTGCCGGCGGCCAGGAGTTCGGCCTCCTGGGCGTGCTTCCACGTATAGTAGTCCCAATCGCCGGGGTATTCGTTGACGGTTCCCGGCTCGATCCGGACGACTCTCCTCGCCAGGCGGCGGATGAAGTGGACGTCGTGGCTAACGAAGCAGAGGGAGCCCTCGTACTCGCGGAGCGCGTCGATTAGGGCGTCTACCGAAGGGATGTCCAGGTGGGTGGTCGGCTCGTCCATCAAGAGGACGCTCGGCGGTGCCAGCAGAATCCGTGCGAGGGCGAGACGGCTCTTCTCGCCGCCACTCAGAACGGAGGCGTTCTTGAAGACGTCGTCGCCGCTGAAAAGGAAGGAGCCGAGAAGGGTGCGGATGAAGGTCTCGGTCTGGTCCGGGGCGGCGGAGCGCGCGTTCTCTAGGACCGTCTGCCCGAGGTCCAGCAGGTCGTGCCGATGCTGCGCGTAGTAGCCGATCGTGGCTCGGAGGCCGAGTTTTCGTTCTCCTTTGCTCGGCTCGAGCACACCACCCAGGAGCTTCAATAGCGTCGACTTTCCGGCACCGTTCGGACCGACGAGGACCGTCTTCTCTCCGCGTTCGAGCCGGAAATCGATGCCGTCGTAGATGGTCTCGGTGCCGTAACCGAAGCGGACCTTCTCGAGTTCGAGCGCGATGTCCGACGTGCGTTCCGGTTGCGGGAAGCGCAGGTGAACGCGTGCGCTCTCCGAGGCGATCTCGATGCGGTCTTCCTTCTCGAGGGCCTTGATCCGACTCTGGACCTGGGTTGCCTTCGTGCTCTTGGCGCGGAAGCGCTCGATGAAGCGTTCCGTCTGTTTGATGCGGCGGTCCTGTGCTTTGGCCGACGCCTCGAGTTGGGCGCGGCGGGCGGCGCGTTCCCGAACGTAGTCGCCGTACGAGCCGACGTACCGCGTGAGCTGCATCCGGTCGACTTCGAGAATCGACTGGATCGTCGCGTCGAGAAACGCGCGATCGTGCGAGATGATGATGAGGATCGAGCGTGTCTGAGCGAGGAATCCCTGGAGCCACAGCACAGACTCGAGGTCGAGATGGTTCGTCGGCTCGTCGAGCAGAAGGACGTCGGGCAAGTCCAGGAGGAGTCGCGCCAGCTCGGCACGCATCACGTAGCCACCGGAAAACGTTCCCAGCCGTCGTTCCGGTTCACCCGTGCGAAACCCCAGACCAGCGAGGATGCGTCGGGCCCGCGCTTCCCGGTCGTGGCCTCCGACTTCCGCGAACACGGCGTGGGCCTCGGCAAGGTGGGTGCTCAGCGTTTCCCGCTCGGTATCGGTGGTGGCTGCTTCAATCGCGCTTGGAAGCCGCTCCAGGTCCTCCAGGATCCCGGCGAGCCTGCCGGAGGGGCGGGTTGCCGTCTCCAGGACCGTTTCCTCGGGCGCGGTCAGGATCTCCTGCGGAAGGTGGCCGAGCGTGAGCCCCTTGGATCGTCGGATGGCACCGTCGTCGGGCAGCTCATGTCCGAGCAGCAGGGCCAGGAGCGTAGACTTTCCGGCGCCGTTCGGACCGACGATGCCGATCCGATCCCCGGGACCCAGCGTGAGCGTCGCGTCCTGGATGAGGGTGCGGGCGCCGAAGCCCTTGGTGACGTTCTCGAGACTTATCATCGGCTGGGCCGCAGGAACGGAGGATAGCATCGGCGGGTTGACCGATGCATGGCCGCGACGGAAGGTCCGGTATGCGCAAACTGATGTTCCTCTGCCGTCGCCGACCGGACATCGGCCACGACGACTACGCAAGTAAGGTACTCGTCGGGCACGTCCCGCTCGCGCTGCTCCACCATCCCACGATGCGCCACTATGTCGTCAACATCGTCGATCGGGCGCTGATCCCCGGATCGCCCGATATCGACTCGGTCGCAGAGCTCAGCTTCGACACGCTCGAGGACTACCGCGAGCGGCTCTACGACTCCGCGGAAGGCGAGAAGATCATTCACGGAGACGTGGTGGGCTTCATGGGCGCCGCGGACGCATACGAATGTACGGCGCACGTCCACAAGAAGCCCGAGGACTGGGAAGTCGGCCGAACGACACCGGGTGTGAAGATGATTTCGGGTCTGAAGCGGAAGCCGGGCGTCTCGCACGACGAGTTCGTCGACCATTGGCTCCATCGACACGTCCCCCTGGCTCTCGAAGATGCGGCGGGCATACCGCACTACGTGACCAACGTCGTCGACTCGAAGCTCTCCGATGGGGGCGAGGAGTTCGATGGTTTCGCGGAGCTGGGCTTCCCGAGCGAGGCTGCGATGATCGCGGAGTTCACCGGAAAACCCGAGCGCGCGAAGGTGATCGCCGCGGATAATGACAAGTTCATCGGGTCCATGCAGGCGTGGGTCGGGGTGGAGCACCCGCAGAAGTAGGTCGGACTCCCTGAGGCTTCAGCGCAGGTCGAATCCGAGGAGCTGCTGGAGCTCGGCGAGTGCCGGCTCTGGGTGGTCCACCTTGATGGTCGACATCCCGAGCTCGCGGGCGGTCTTAAGGTTCCGGCCGATGTCGTCCAGGAAGATCGCATGGCCTGGCTCGACGGAGAGCCGCTCGCACACGATCTGGTAGATCCGCGGGTCCGGTTTCCGGACGCCCTCGACGGCGGACTCGACGTAGACGTCGAAGAAATCGACGAGGAGGTTTGCCTGCGCCTGGTCACTTTTCCAGTTGTTCGTGAGAGCTGCGGTGGCGATGCCTTGCTTGCGGATACGGCCGATCGCTTCGAGCATCTCGGGTCGCGGTCCGGTGACGAGGGCGATCCGTTCCATCATCTCGCGCGCGGAGAACACGGAACCGGCCTCGGCGCAGTCGGCGTCGAACGCTGGGTAGAATTCTTCGAGTTCGAGCTCGCCGCGTTCGAGGCGCGACCACGCTCCGGTGGCTCCCGTCGAGACCACGATGCCGTTGATGAAGCCCGAAGGGATCCCCTTCTCTTTCTCGTAGTCGCGAATGACGTGAAGAGGTGACCCCAACACGACTCCACCCAGGTCGAAGATGACGGCGCGGTAGCTCATGGTTCAGCGGTAGCCTAGGGCAAGACCGCATGCCAAGGTGCCGCCCGTGCATCGGAAGGCCATCCTCGGACTCCTCGAGCGTTACCTCGATCGTCATCCGAATGAACTGATCATGGTGGATCACATCCGTCAGTTCGTTCGCGTTCACGACGACTGCTTCGAGCGAACCTGCCTCGAAGGCCACATCACGGCCTCCGCGTGGGTGGTCTCGGAGGATCACCAGAACGCTCTCTTCACGCATCACGCGAAGCTGCAGCGTTGGCTGCAACTCGGCGGGCATTCCGACGGGCAGACGGATCCGTTCCAGGTGGCGCTGCGCGAGGCGCGCGAAGAGTCCGGCATGCAGCGGTTTCGCGAGGCCTCGGGCGCAGACGTTCCCCTTCCTCTGGATGTCGATGTTCATCGAATTCCAGAGCGTCGCGCGGAGCCGGCGCACCTGCATCTGGACATTCGCTACCTCTTGATCGCCGAGGTCGGCCAGCCGCTCGTCCTGACGGAGGAATCGAATGATCTCCGCTGGATACCGGTCTCGGAAATCGCGCAGTGGTTCGATGAGGAGAGCCTTCTTCGCATGGCAAGAAAGGTGCCGGCACTTCTCGGCGAGGGGTCGGCTCCGCCGCCGGGCTGAAGGACGATGCCGGGCCGGACGGACTGGGACGCGGCTCGCGTCCGACGCGAGCGAGACCGGTTTCGCGCAGAGATTCGCGTACGCCCGTCTAAGATCGACGTGCCGGGCCACGGACAGGAGTCGGTCTGGGGGTATTCTCGGCCGCCGCGGATCGAACGAGAGTCGCGGCCGGTCCGTGTGGAACTCGCAGGGGTCGTTCTCGCACAGAGCGTGCAGGCGGTTCGGGTTCTGGAGACCTCGAGCCCGCCGACGGTCTACCTGCCGCCGTCGGACGTTCGGTTTTCTTCCGTGCGGAAGATGCCCGAGCGGACGCTCTGCGAGTGGAAGGGACTCGCCGTCTACTGGGAAGCGAAGGTCGGCGTTCGTGTCGCCCGGGCGATCGCGTGGAGCTACCCGGAGCCGTTCCCAGAGTACGCTGCTCTGCAGGATTGGATTGCGTTCTTTCCGGGTCGTGTCGACGGGTGTTGGCTCGGAGAAGAACGCGTTCGACCGCAACCAGGAGAGTACTACGGCGGATGGGTGACCGACGACGTCGTCGGTCCGTTCAAGGGAGAGCCGGGAAGCGAACGTTGGTAGTTAGATCAGGCACTATGGGGTTGTACATCTCGCCTGCGTCATGCCAAAAAAATACGTTGACTCGCATTGTGAGACGCAAGTAGCGTCGACCGTGGACGAGCCTTGCGGTCTTGGATCGCGGCTCTCTTCTGCCTGTTCGCTACGGTCTTTAAATCCAACTTGTCGACTCGACGGGGCTCGCTGCGCTCCGCTCGCCTTGGAGGTTCTCATGTCCTCAATCCTACGCCCGTTCCCACTTCTGTTCACCGGGGTCGGGGTTCTGAGCTTGATCGTCACCGGATCGGCACTGGGCTACGTTAAAATCGCCACGGCCAAGCTCGTCACGAACACGAAGAACGGCAGCAACGAGATGGTGGCGCTCGACAAGAAGGGACAGGTCGCCGTGTTCGTTTCGAACTCCGATCACCTTGCGGGTGTTGCGCCGCCCGCGACGGGAGCCTTCGATTACGACGGTGCCGGGAACGGGTTCGCCTCCGGCGCCGCGCCCAGTCCGTCGTGCACCAATTGCCTGCCGGTCGATGAAAACGCGGGCAATCTCTACCTCTGGCGTCTGAAGAAGAAAGGTGACCAGCCCGCGAACTCGATTCGTCAGCTGACGTCCTCGGCGACGGGTGGGTTCGACGCGAACTCGCATCCGGATATGGATTCGAAGGCGCAGTGGGTTGCGTGGACGTCGGATCAGGATCACCTGGGTTCCAACAATGATGGCAACAGCGAAATCTTCTTGGTGGAACTCGACACCGACACGATCATGCAGGTGACCCATACGATGGGGGGTGGCGACAAGGCGAACCGAACGGCGACCATCAGCGATAAAGGTCGGTTCATCGCGTTCGACTCGACTCGCGACTATGCGGAGGCCGGCAATTGCAAGCGGCCGGATGGCACCACGGCCTGCAGCAACCCCGACCACAACTCCGAGGTGATGTTCTACGACCGCGAGGCCGGGACCTTCACGCAGGTGACGGATACAAGCGGCGACGGCAACGACGCACACGAGTATCCCCGCATCAGCATCGATGCGAGCCACATCGTATTCAAGTCGACTCGGAGCTTCGCGGGCGTCCTCGGCGGCGGCGTGACGTGTGTCGGGAGCACCGGTGGGTGCGCGAACGATTCGAACGGTGAGATCATGCTCTACGAAATCGGAGAGCGGATTCTGACCCAGGTGACAGACACAATCAATCAGGCCGGATGCAACGACAAGACGTCGAACGAGCGCCCCGAGGTGAGCAAGAAGGGCAAGTATGTCGTCTTCCAGTCCGAGTGTGAGGAGCAGCTCAACGCGGCCGGTTGTGGCCGCTGCAACGGGAACGACGAGGTCTTCTACTTCGAGACGAAGAAGGGCGAAATCTCGCAGGTCACGATCTCCGATGCCGGGTGGAATCGCGTGCCGCGCATTGCACCGACGGGTAGCTACATCGCCTGGGACACGAACCGCAGCTACTTCGGTCTCAACGCGAGCCACAACGAAAAGCTCTTCATCATGAAGCGCGGAAGCACGAAGCCGCGTGCCGGGCTCACCGCCAAGATGCAGGTCGTGGAAGATGAGGAGCTCGCGGATTTAAACGTCGTGCAGCACCCGAGGAGCCAGGCCACCACGATCCAGTTCGATGGCGGCTTTCCGGGCAGCGAACGGATCGGCATAAGCGGTAACGGACGCCACGTTGCCTTCGAGAGTTCGAAAAATGTCGGCAATCAGGAGATCTGGCTGGTCGATCGGAACAGGTGCGACCACGCCTACCCCGACTGCCTTTAGACCAGCGTTCCGGGCCTCGGGGTCGTCCCGGCTTCGGCCTCTGCTACTCTGAAAGCGCCGCCTCTCCTCGAGAGGCGGCGCTTTTGCTTATGGCCTCTTCGCAACGAAACGCGCCCCTTCCGGTGGGCTTGATCGGGCTCGGCAAGCACGGTGTCCGGTACCTCGATCACATCCGGCGGGATGTTCCCGCGCTGCGCGTCGTCGCGGTTTCTCGCCGGGATGACGCGATGGGGACGGCTCAAGCGCAGGATCTAGGTGTGCGTTTTCACGCTGACGCCACGGATCTCGTGCGGGATCCCGAAGTGCGCGGCGTGATCTCCGTCGTGCCGCCGACGCTCAACGACGACATCGTCGAGGCCTGTGCGAGCACGGGGCGTCCCCTGCTGATCGAGAAGCCCTTCGCGATCGACGCTGCGTCGGCGTTTCGTCTCGCGGCTCGCGTCGAGTCCTCCGGGATCCCGTGTTTGGTTGCGCAGACGCTGCGGTTCTCGCCAGTCGTCGCGACCGTTCGCGAGTGGCTCGCCGATCTCGGGCGGATCAGTCAGATCCTCCTCACCCAGAGCTTCGAGCCCAGTCGCCTCGGCTGGTTGGATGACCCGACGAGGTCGGGTGGCGGCAACGTGCTTCATACCGGCGTGCACATGTTCGATCTGCTGCGGCATCTTCTGGGCGGGGAGGTCGTCGACGCCTCCTGCTTCGTCGACCGGGTCGTCACGACCGAAACAGAGGACAACTTCTCCGCGACGTTCCGCATGCAGGCTCCCGAAGGTCCGTGCCTTGGTGCCGCGGCGGGCTCGAGGGCGACCACGAGTCGCGCCGGCCAGATCCGGATTGTGGCCGAGGCAGGCCAGATTCTGGCCGACCACGTTCACGGTACGGCGACCCTTTTCGAGGGGCGGGGCGCGGTTCGCACGGTCGAGCCGGCAGAGGTGCCCACGGTGCGCGCGGTTCTCGAGGAATTCAGCCGTGTGGCGACCGGCGACCGGCCCTCGTCGGTCACGGCCGGCGATGGCGCGGCGGCGGTAGCTATCGCCGACGCGTGCTATCGATCCGCGGAGACCGGGGCTCAGGTGCGGGTCCCCACGAGAGAGGACTGATTAACATGCCGCTGTTCGCCATGGTCGGAAAGAACGGAGAGGACGCCATCGCGAAGCGCGGTGCCGTGCGGCCTCGACACCTGGAGCACCTGAAGGCGCTCGATCGTGACGGCCGCATCAAGCTCGCGGGCCCGTTGCTCGAGGCCGATGGCACGATGCCGTGTGGGAGCCTCATCGTCTTCGAGGCCGAGAGCTTCGACGCGGCGCGGGCCATCGCGGAGCGCGACCCGTACGTCGTCGACGGGGTCTTCGAATCCTACGACTTGCAGGCGTTCACCCTCGTGCTTTCGGAGACCCACGGATGAGTCTTCGCCCGGTCGAATCGAGCGAGGAAGGCCCGCACGCCGCATCGGATGAACTGGGGTGGGGCGAGTCCTACTCGTTTCATTTCGTGGATCCGAAGGATCGGCTGGCCTTACTTTCCCGGATCGGTGTCCGGCCCAACGAGGGCATCATGGATGTCGGTCTCGACGTTTACGTCGCGGACGGCGGCCTGCTCGCCGCGCGCCATGTTCGCTCGCAGAGCGAAAACACCGCCGATCTCGAGGTCGAAGGCGTTCGGTACGAGATGGTCCGGCCGCTCGAAGAGTGGAAGCTGTCGTACGATGGCCCGGCGCACTCTCTGCGTTCTTCGCGAGACGCGGCGAGCCACGACGCGTGGCACAAGTCTCGACTCGAGCGTCTCTCGATCGATCTCACGTTCCGCGCCGAGGCACCGGCGGCGGCTTCGGATGCGGCGCCGGGCAAGTTCGGGCAGGCCGGGCGGTTCACGGGTGAGGTGTGGGTCTCGGGGGACGAGTATCGAGTCGACGTGCCCGGCGTGCGGGAAAAGACCTGGGGCGCGTTGGGCAACACGATCCCGCGAATGCGGCGCCGCTTCTGGGTTCGGTTCGACGACGGCAGCGCGTTGGTCGTCGACCGGCGGGTGGAAGAGGAGGCGGACGTTCACTCCGGATGGATTCTCGAGGGCGGCGTCCTGCGGGCTCTGACCGAGGTGCGCGTCGAGACCGAGACGGAGCCCGACTCGTTCTGGCAGAAGAGCGTGAAGCTCACGTTCGTCGACGACGCCGGGGCGGAGGGTTCGGTGTCGGGAGAGATCCTTCAACTCGCGCCGCTACCGAGTGTTCGGGGAACGGTGCACGCAGTGGTTTGTTCGAGCGTCGCGCGGTTCCAGTGGGGCGACCGCTCCGGAATGGGTATCGCGGACTACCTCCACCAACTCGATGCGTCGGGCCAGCCCGTGCTGCCCATTGCGGAGTGGGGCTGAGCGGCCGCCTCAGGCTGCCTCGACCGGTTCGCCGGCACCCGCGCGTAGGGTGATCTCGAGGATTTCCGCGGGTGCGCGCAGGCGCATGGGTGGGCCCCAGTAGCCGGTCCCGCGACTCACGAGGAGCTGCGAGGACCCGCGGCGATAGTAACCGGCGACGAATCCGATGGCCGCGCGAACGAGCGCGTTGAAGGGCCATATCTGGCCGCCGTGGGTATGGCCCGAGAGCTGTAGGTCGACGTCGGCTTTGATGGCGGCCTTGAAGGTCGAGGGGTCGTGCGCGAGCAGCACGACGGCTTCGGCGGGGTCCCGCCCGGCAAGAGCGGTGGGAACGTCTTCTCCGTGGCCGGGGCCGAAGAGATCGCCGCGGTGGTCATCGACCCCGGCAAGCTCGAAGTGAGCGCCGTCTCGCGAGATCGTCACGCGTTCGTTTCGCAGGGCTCGCATCCCGAGTTCCCCGACGTGCTCGAGCCATGGGTCGGCGCCTGAGTAGTAGTCGTGGTTGCCCGTGACGAAGTAGACACCATGCTCCGCGCGGAGATCGGCGAAGGGCGCGACGTGCTCCCGGAGATGCTTCACCGGGCCGTCGACGAGGTCGCCGGTGACGGCGATGAGGTCTGGCCGCAGCTCATTCACGCGGTCGACGATCGCTCGAGCGAACTTCACGTCGAGCATCGAGCCGATGTGGATGTCGCTGATCTGAACGATCCGAAACCCGTCGAGCGCGGTGGGCCATCGTTCGAGCTGGATGTCCCAGCGGCTGGTCTTCGGTGGTGTGAGGGCGGAGAACATCCCGGCGATCGACGCGATCGTCGCAAACGAGACGACCGCAAGCGCGCGAGACCGCACGACGATGAGCCCGCTCGGATCGACGCCGAAGGCGGCACCGGCGAGGAGAAGCGAGAGGTCGACCGCGAAGAGCCCGATCAGAAGATAGAACGCGAAACCGAGGAATAGGTTCGCGGGCCAGGCGACGAGGCGGCTGAGTTGCGGCGGTGCGACGCGCTCAGTCAGCGCCTGCAAGCCCGGCGTGATGGCCAGGACGACGAAGAACCCGAATAGAACTGAGGTCCACGGCTCCCCGAGCGCCGGCTCGAAGATCAGCCTTCCGGCGAGGTAGCGGCTGCCGCCGACGTAGACCGTCAGGATGACCGCCGCGAACGCGGTGATGGCGAGTGCTTTGCGCAACATCCGTCCGTTCGGGTGTAGGGGAGCCATGCTGCCGTGACAAGGATTCGGATCGCACCGGCGACTTCTCGGCGGCCGTGTCCTATGCCCGGGCGTCGGATTCGGGATGTCGATCAAGTACGCGGTTCTTGGGTTGCTCGCCGAGCGTCCGTGCCACGGGTACGGAGTGCGCGCGCGGTTCGAGGAGCACGCCGGGGACCTGCTCGACATCGGTTCCGGACGTGTCTACGACGTCCTTGCTCGTCTCGAGGTGGACGGACTGGTCCTCCGCGCGACGGAGCGCCGAGGCCGGCGGACCCGCAAGGTCTATTCGATCAGCGTCGCCGGTCGATGCGAGTTGGTGGCCTGGGCCCATCGCGAACCGCCGCCCCTCGCCGGTCCACGGGATCTCCTACTTCGTCTGCTCGCCGTAGCGTCGGACGATCACGCGGTGTCGTCGATCGTGCGGACCTGGGAACGCCGGGAGCGTCGAATGCTCGAAGCGCTGGAGCGGCACACCCCTGGGACACCTGTCCTGGAGGTTCTACGTCGTCTCGCAGGCGCGGACTGACTGAGGGAGAACAGGTAGCTCGCGCAAGACAGCGGACACGTGCCGTACCCTGGGGTCGTCTGCCCTGGGACCGGCTGCACTCACGTGCAGGCGAGGTCCTGAGGGCTCGGCCCGACTTCATGGGGGCATCATCGGACGCTGGGGGGGATAGCGCTAGTGCAGGGCGCCGGGTTGCTGTAGCGCAAACCGTGGGATCTGGGCCTGAAAGACGCGCCCGCCGGTATCGTGCATCTCGTAGGTACCTTCCATCGTGCCGACGGGAGTCGTGAGGACGGCACCGCTCTGGTACTGATGCTCCTGGCCGGGATCGAGGACGGGCTCCTTCCCGACGACGCCCGGGCCCTCGACGTCCTGCACTTTTCCGTTCCCGTCGGTGATGATCCAATGCCGCCGCTTGAGTTGGACGCGCGCGTCACCCTCGTTGGCGATGCTCACCCGGTACCCGAACGTGAATCGGTTCTCGTTGGGCGCGGAGTGCTCTTCGAGGTAGCGCACTTCAACTGTCACGCGGATTCCTTCGGTGACGGCGCTCGGCATGGGTTTCTCATAGCAATCGGGCCCCGGGCAGCCAATCGGGATGCTTGCGCGCTGCCACGAGGAGGCGGTACCGATCCCCTCATGGCCGACCGATACGAGGCGCCCCTCCCCAAGCCGACACCCGACACGCAGCTTTACTGGAAGGCGCTCCGGGGGCACGAATTGCACATCCAGCGCTGCGGCGATTGTAACGAGGCGTACTTCTACCCGCGCAGCGTCTGTCCGCACTGCCTGTCCGGCAATGTGGCCTGGTTTCGGGCGAGCGGACGCGGGCGCCTTCACACGTTCACGATCGTGTACGCGGCCGGCCCGAAGCCTCCGCTGCCGACGCCGTACATCATTGCGGTGGTCGAGCTCGAGGAGGGGCCGCGGATGCTGACGAACCTCGTCGGCGTCGATCCGGACCCGGCGAAGCTTTCGTGTGACCTGCCGGTCGAGATCGAGTTCGCCGACGTCACCGACGAGTGCACGTTGCCGCACTTCCGACTTGCGGGAGGCGAATAGCGTGGCGACGTCTAAGTTCCAGGCGGGTCGGGGCACCGTCGCGATCGTAGGTGCGTCCGAGTCGGACGAAGTCGGCAAGCAGCCGAACAAGTCGGCCCTGATGCTGCACGCGGAAGGAGCGAGGAACGCTCTTGCCGACGCGGGCCTTCGCGCCTCGGACGTCGACGCGGTCCTGTCCACGGGGCGACCGATGGCGGGTGAGATCCCCGAGTACCTGGGGATCCGACCGCGCTACCTCGACAACACCCACATGGGAGGCTGTTCGTTCATCGCTCATCTCCAGCACGCGATCGCGATCGTGAATGCCGGGCTCGCGGAGGTGGTGCTGATTACCCACGGGGAGAGCGGGCGCTCGCGTGTCGGCATGCCGCCACGAGTGATTGGAAGCGATTCACCGGGCGGGCAGTTCGAGTCTCCGTTCGGGGTCGGCGGTCCGGCGACTCGCTACACGCTCGCGGCAACGAGGCACATGCACGAGTACGGTACGACCAAGGACCAACTCGCGGAGGTCGCCGTAGCGACACGTAAGTGGGCGAGCCTGAACCCGCGGGCGGCGATGCGCGATCCCATCACCATCGAGGACGTGAAGTCGTCGAGGATGATCGCGTCGCCCTTCAATCTACTCGATTGCTGCTTGGTCACGGACGGCGGTGGCGCCCTCGTCGTCACCTCCGCCGAGCGGGCGAAGGATAGCAAGCACGCGCCGGTCTACGTCCTCGGGACGGGGGAAGCGACGCACCACAACCTGATCAGCCAGATGCCGCGCTTCCATGTGTGGGATGCGGCCGTTCAGTCGGGGAAGAGCGCGTGGGAGATGTCGGGCGCCGGGCCCGCCGACATCGATTTCGCCATGTTCTACGACGCGTTCACGATCGTGCCGATTCTCGCACTCGAGGCGCTGGGCTTCTGCGGGCTCGGGGAGGGAGGTGGGTTCGTGGAGGGCCAGCGCACGGCGCCGGGAGGGGACTTCCCGATGAACACCAATGGCGGCGGCCTCTCCTACACGCACTCGGGGATGTACGGGATGTACCTTCTGGTCGAGGCGGTGAAGCAGCTCCGTGGGGAGTGTGGCGCGCGCCAGGTCGCTGGCGCGAAGACGGCGATCTGCCATGGTACCGGCGGGATCCTCTCGGCCGCGGCGACCGCGATTCTGTCGACGGAACGGTGAGAGTCGTGTCGGGCGGACAGACGGGCGTCGACCGCGCGGCGCTCGATGTCGCAGCGGAGCTCGGGTTGGAGCGCGGGGGTTGGTGTCCGCGGGGTCGGCTGGCCGAGGACGGAACCCTGGGGGCCGACTACCCCCTGCAAGAGACACCGTCGTCGCGCTATTCGGAACGTACGCGCTGGAACGTGCGGGACTCGGACGCGACTCTGATCTTGGTCGCCGGCCCTCTCACCGGCGGAACCGCTCTGACGGCGCGCGCGGCGAAGCAGGCGGCCAAGCCGCTCCTCGTCGTGGATCTGGATGAGGGGGAAGATGCGGCGCCGACGCTTGCGTGGCTCGTCGCACAGAAGGTCGGGGTTTTGAACGTCGCCGGTCCACGCGAGAGCAGGTCATCCGGCATCTACGAGCGCACCGCTGCGTTTCTTCGGACTCTCCTCAGCGACCCTTCGGGACCAGGCCCTCGGTGAGCGCACGAGCGGTTCGCGGGCCGTGCCAGAACGCCAGGGTTCCGTCCACGAGGTGGATGCGTCCGTTGCGAGCGGCGGCTGCCGTCGCGAGTTCGGTTCGGAGGGCCCCGGCATCGGCTTCGGTAAAGGCGTAGGGCTCGTCGGGCAGGAGTATGATCTCAGGGTCGCGCTCACGGATTTGTTCGATCGTCACGCGGGGGTAGCGTCCGGGTTCGTCTGCGAATACGTTTTGGAGGCCGAGACGGGAGAGGAGATCATGCGCGTAGGTGGAGGCGGAGATCGTCATCCAGGGGTCCTTCCAGACCGGAAGGAAACATCGCCTGGCGTCGCCGTGGCGCCCATCGACTTCTCGCGCGGCGGTTTCGATCGCGCGCAGCAGGGCGGCTCGGGCGTCGTCCGGCGCACCGAGCCCGGCCAGCCACCGGACGTGCTCGATCACTTCGGGCACGGTGCAGGGGAAGTCGACCCAGACGAGGAGCCCGCCCTCGCGCAGGCGCCGCACGTCGACCTCACGGTTCTCTTCCAGGTTTGCGATGACCAGATCCGGTTCGAGAGCAGCGATCGCCGCGAGATCCGGGTTCTTGGTGCCCTTCACGCGGGGGAGGGAGCGGAGCGCCTCTGCCGGGTGGATGCACCAGTCGGTCACCCCGACGACCCGGTGCCCGAGACCGAGCGCGAACAACGTCTCCGTGACGCTCGGCACGAGCGACACGATCCGCGTCGGCCTGTTGGGAACCGAAACGACGACTCCGGAGGCATCCTTCGAAAAGACGGCCATGCGGGCTCTGTCCTACCATGGGGGCCGGGGGAGTGGTCGTGAGAGATGTCGATCTGAAGGAGGCCTTCCGCGCTCGATTCGGCGCGGATCCGCGGTCGTCGTCGGCGCCGGGCCGAGTGAACCTCATAGGCGAGCACACCGACTACAACGAGGGCTGGGTTCTGCCGGTTGCGATCGGCCTCGGGACCCGCGTCGCCTTCGGCCCGGCGAGCGGCGGTGGCTTGACGGTCGTCTCGACGGCGTTTCCCGACGAGTCGGTGGAGATCCCGCTGGGTGTGGCGCCCGCTCGGCGTAATCACTGGAGCGACTACGTTCACGGTGTTCTCCGAGAGTTGGAGGCCGCGTCCGTGACGGTGCCGCCCGCTGCGCTATTGGTCGATAGCGACGTGCCCCTGGGCGCCGGCCTCAGCTCGTCGGCTTCGCTCGAGGTCGCGACCGCATGGGCGCTGCTGGCTCTTGCCGATCATGGGATGGCACCGACCGAAGTCGCGCTTCTCTGTCAGCGGGCCGAGAACGACTTCGTTGGAACCCGGTGTGGGATCATGGACATGTTCATCTCGTGCCTCGGTCGGGAGGGCCAAGCGCTGTTGCTCGACTGCCGCTCGCGCGAGGTGTCGTACGTCGGCATCCCGGACTCTACCGAGATCGTCATCGTGAACAGCGGGGTTCGCCACTCCCTGGCGGCGGGGGAGTACAACCGGCGTCGAGCGCAATGTGAGTCGGCCGTCGCGACGCTGGCTCGGGCCAACCCGGCGATCGGATCCCTGCGCGACGTCGCGGCGGGCGATCTGGACCGGGTCGATTCTCTGCTGGGCGGCGTGGAACGCCGGCGAGCGCGTCACGTCGTGACGGAGAATGCGCGAGTCCAAGGATTCGTCACAGCGCTGCTCGCGGGTGACCTCACGACGGCGGGCGGGCTTCTCGACGAATCCCACCGGAGCCTCCGCGACGACTATGAGGTCAGCTGCCCGGAGCTCGATTCGCTGGTCGATCTCGCCCATCGCCGGCCCGCCCTGCTCGGTGCTCGGATGACCGGCGGTGGATTCGGCGGCTGTACCGTGAATCTCGTGAGAGCCGGCCAGGGCCGCCTCTTCCTCGACGGCCTGACGTCCGATTACAGGGAACAGACGGGGCGAGCCCTCGAGGGCTGGATCACCCGGCCGGCGCCCGGAGCCTATGTGCTCTGAACTGGGCTTCGCCCGGGCATGATCTCGCACGCCAGCGTCGCACTGGCAATATTTTGCCGGCAATCGTCAATAGTTTGCCGACCCTGGTCTCCGCAGCCTGAAAACCACCGTAGGTTAAAGCGAATTCTGTCCATTAGAGATGGCTCGCCATTTGCTTCGTCCTAGGTCACCCAGTCAGCAAGGCGTTCCTCTGAGCGTCAGGGACCGGGGGCGGAGGCAATTCATGAAACGGTTGGCGAGAGAGCAAAAGAAATTTCTTCGGCGCTGGTACCGGAATTCAGGTTCCTGGTTCGGCCGAGCGGCTCTCCTCGGGACCGCATTCCTCTTCGGAATGGTGGCGGCATGAGGTGAAGGGGGGGTCTTCTCCCCTCAGGTCAAAGGGAAGCACGAGGGTGGGACCTCCGCTTCCTTCGCAGCAGCTGTGAGAAGCCCGGACCCTTCCCAGGGGGCCCGGGTTTTTTGCGTCTGAAGCCCTCGGAGCTCTCGTCACCGGACTCTCCGACCGGCCGGAGCCGGTTCAGCAGAACGCGTGTTTGTTGACGAAACAAATTTGGCTGTGCATATTCCGGCGGCGGATCTGCTGTCCGCGTGCTGGACTCGACGCCATGACGAGTGAGACGACGCGCACGCGCAAATTGAGCCGTCGCCACCGACGAGAACGTGGGCTTCTGACGGCCCTGGTTTTCGGCCTTGCGGCCATGGTGTGGCTCGTGCCCGCGACCAGCGGCGCCGAAGAGTCACCGATTGAGTTCAACCAGGTCTCGAGCATCTTCGAGCCTGTCTCAGTCCCGGCGCAGAAGATTCACGATCTCGCCGAGTTCGTCATCGCGATCTGCGCGGGGATTCTTCTCGTGGTCGGCGGCCTGCTGACGTATGTGATCATCCGCTTCCGGGCGCGTGCGGGCGATGAGAAGCGAGAGCCGCCACAAGTCTACGGGAGCAACAACCTCGAGGCGGCATGGACGATCATCCCGGTGATCATCGTCGTCGTACTCTTCCTCGCGACGGCTCGAACGATCAATGAAGTCGAGATGAAGGAGCCGATGCCCGGCGCGCTCGAGGTCACGGTCGTCGGTCATCGCTGGTGGTGGGAGTTCGAGTACCCCGAGTATGGGATCATCACTGCGAACGAGCTCCACATCCCCGTGAGTACGGCCGACGAGCCGCGCCCGACGTTCCTGTGGCTCGAATCCCAAGACGTCGTGCACAGCTTCTGGGTTCCGCGTCTCGCCGGCAAGACCGACGTCGTCCCCAATCGGCGGAACACCCTGTGGATCGACACGGCGCGCCCCGGCCTCTACCTCGGCCAATGCGCCGAGTACTGTGGGACCCAGCACGCGCACATGTTGTTGCGCGTCTACGTCCATTCGAAAGAGGACTTCGCGTCGTGGGTGGAGGCCCAGCAGGCGCCGGAGGTCGTGGATCCTTCCGTCCAGGCGGGCCGCGAACTCTTCCAGCGAACCGCGTGCATTAATTGCCACACGCTCGACGGTACCGTGGCGGACGGCACGTACGGCCCGACGCTTTCGCATCTCATGAGCCGCGTGACGATCGGGGCGGGGGCCGCGTTCAATAACGAGGAGAACCTGCGCAAATGGGTGCAGGATCCGGCGCTCTTCAAGCCTGGCGTTCGCATGCCGGACATGAAGCTATCGAGCGAAGAGGTCGACCAGTTGGTCGCCTTCCTCGTGACGTTGAAGTAGGAGGCCGGACCCCTATGACCGCGATCGACGGAAGCATCGTCCAGGAGCCGGAAGGTTCGAAGCTGAGCATTTGGCTCTGGCTTCACGAGTGGGCGACGACCGCCGATCACAAGAAGCTCGGTCTGATGTACATCGGCTCGGGCCTGCTGTTCTTCGTCATCGCGGGTCTCGAAGCGTCGATGATGCGCATGCAGCTCGCGCTTCCGAACAACGACTTCCTCACTCCGGAGACGTTCAACCGGCTGATGACCGTGCATGGCACGACGATGGTGTTCTTCGTCGGGATGCCGGTCTTCTTCGGCTTTGGAAATTATCTCGTGCCGCTCATGATCGGCGCACGGGACCTCGCGTTCCCCCGCCTGAACGCGTTCGGCTTCTGGTTGTTCCTCTTCGGTGGGCTGCTGTTCTACTTCAGCTGGATCGGTGGCGACGGACTGTACGGGATGGGGACCGCACCCGATGTGGGTTGGTTCGCCTACTCACCGCTGACGTCCCCTGCGTTCGCGCCTGGGAATTCGACGGACTACTGGATCCTGGGGATCATGGTCGCTGGGTTCGGGAGCACCGCTACGGCGCTGAACTTCGTCGCAACCATCATCTGCATGCGCTGCCCCGGCATGACCCTCATGAAGATGCCGCTGTTCGTGTGGCTCATGCTGGTGAACGGCTTCCTCGTTCTGGTGGCGCTGACGCCTCTCACCGCGGCTCAGGTCATGTTGCTCTTCGACCGGTTCCTGGGATCACACTTCTTCGACACTCAGGCCGGCGGCGACGCCGTGCTCTGGCAGCATTTCTTCTGGGTGTTCGGACATCCGGAGGTCTACATCCTCATCATTCCGGCGTTTGCGATCGCGTCGGAGGTCACGCCCGTATTTTCGCGAAAGCCGATCTTTGGTTATGAAATCATGGTCGCCGCGACGGTCGGAATCGGCTTCATCAGCCTCGGGGTCTGGGCGCACCACATGTTCACGGTGGGGCTCTCGTCCGGCATCAATACGTTCTTCGCGGCAAGTACCATGGCGATCGCCGTTCCGACGGGGATCAAGATCTTCAACTGGCTCGGGACGATGTGGGGCGGTCGAATACGATTCGAGATGCCGATGCTGTGGGTCACGGCGTTTCTCTTCGAGTTCGTGATCGCCGGTCTCACCGGCGTAATGCTCGCGGTGGTTCCCTTCGATTGGCAGCTGTCCGACTCCTACTTCGTCGTCGCGCACTTCCATTTCGTTCTGATCGGTGGGCTGCTCTACAACATCTTTGCCGGAATCTACTACTGGTTCCCGAAGGCGACCGGGAAGATGCTCTCGAAGAAGTGGGGCCGCTGGCACTTCTGGGCCTTCGTGTTCGGCTTCAATCTGACGTTCGGCACGATGCACTTTCAGGGCCTGCTCGGCATGCCTAGGCGCATCTACACCTTCGATCCCGGCCGAGGCTGGGACATGCTGAACCTCATCACCTCCATCGGCGTGATCTTCCAGGCGCTCGGGGTCCTGTTCTTCCTGTGGAACGTGCTCTCGTCTCTCGCCTGGGGTGAAGAGGCCGGCGACGACCCTTGGGACGGTTGGACTCTGGAGTGGGCCACCACCTCACCGCCGCCCGCGTACAACTTCGAGAAGATTCCGACCGTGCGGAGTCGTCGGCCGCTGTGGGATCTGAAACACCCGGACGATCCGGATTGGCACCACGAATGAGTAGCGCAGACCAAACGGTTTCGGCGGAGGAGTGGACACTCCCGTCGCGCGGGCATGTCGGAATGGCGTGTTTGATTCTGACGGAGTGCGCCTTCTTTTCGATCTTCATCGTCGCGCACCTGTTCTACCTCGGGAAGAGCCTCGTCGGACCGTACGCGGCCGACGTTCTCTCTCTCCCCGTCGTCGGAACGATCTTCCTTCTCTCGAGCAGCATCACGATCACGCTCGCGATTCGCGCGCTCCGCCAGGGGCATCAGGCGGCGTTCAACGCGTTCTGGCTCGTCACGATCATCTTCGGCCTGATCTTTCTGATCGGTACCGGTTTTGAATGGTACGGCCTGATCTACGACGACGGCCTCACGATTCGTACGAACCTGCTCGGGACGACCTTCTACTCGCTGGTCGGATTCCACGCGGCCCACGTGACGATCGGGCTGATCATGCTGACCGGCGTTCTGATATTCAGCTTCGCTGGCTTCATCCGCGCCGGCGAGGCGGAGCGGGTCGAGGTGCTCTCCTGGTACTGGCACTTCGTCGACGCGGTTTGGATCGTCGTCCTCACCGTCGTCTATCTAATCGTCTGATTGAGCTGCGGAAATGTCGAACGAAAAACACGAAGAAGGCATCGAGCTCCCGGCCCCCACGCTCTTCCCGTTGATGGCGGCGTTCGGGATGACGCTGGGGTTCGCCGGATTGGTGACCCACCCGATCGTGTCGATGACGGGAATCGTATGCTTCTTCGTCGGCGGCTTCGGCTGGTGGCGGGAGGTGTTGCCGCATCAGCACGAGGAGCTTGTGCCGCTCGCCGCGCCAGAGCTCCGAGCGAAGCCCATCGTTCCGGCCGCCGAGACTGCGGAGACGCTGGAGCTGGGGAAGGAGGGCCATCGGATGCGCCTTCCGACCCACGTGTTCCCTCTCTCGGCCGGCATTCGCGGTGGAATCGCGGGCGGCATCGCGATGGCAGTTCTCGCGGAAATCTTCGGTGTGCTCGCGTTCGGAAGCCTCTGGTACCCCGTCAACCTGCTCGCGGCCGCGGCGATGCCGACGCTGGCGCAAGCGGATACGTCCGTTCTGATTGAGTTCAATGGCACCGCGCTCGGGCTCGCGATCCTGATCCATGGGCTTCTCTCGCTGCTGATGGGGCTGCTTTACGCGGTCATGCTGCCGATCTTCCCGAAGTACCCGGTGATCGCAGGCGGGATCATTGCGCCGCTTCTGTGGACCGGGCTTCTGACGACGAGCCTTGGGATCATCAACCCCGCGCTGAGCGATCGGATCGCGTGGGAGTGGTTCGCGGCTTCTCAGATCGCCTTCGGCCTGACCGCCGGCTTCGTCATCGCGCGGATGGAGAGAATCGAGACGTTGCAGTCTGCGCCGCTAGCGGTCCGCGCCGGTCTCGAGACCATAGACTCCAGTGGAAAGGCGGACGGATGAAGAAGTCTGCCCAAGTGTTCGCGTTCCTCGCGCTGTCTTTTGCGCTCGGTTGCGATTCGATGCCGGGGCGGCCGCAGGAAGCGGATCGTCCGATTCGCCCGAAGAACGTGAAAAGCTTCGACGTGCTCTGGTCGATCAACTGTGCCGGCTGTCACGGCGCCGACGGAACGATGGGCGCGGCACGTCCGCTGAACGATCCGATGTACCTTGCGTTCGCGAGTGATTCGAACATGCGGTTGGTCATCCAGCAGGGTGTGCCTCGTACGTTGATGCCCGCATTCGCCGATGGCCACGGGGGCGCGCTCACCGATGCGCAGATCGACATCGTCGTCGATGAGATGCGCCACCGATGGAGCAAGGCGGACAAGGTGCGCGACGTGACGTTCCCGCCGTATGCGGCGCAACTCGGCAATGCCGGTCGCGGCGCACAGGTCTATCAGGAGTTCTGTTCGAGTTGTCACGGGACAGACGGAACGGGTGGGACGGCGCACGGCTCGATCGTCGACCCGGCGTATCTCGCTCTCGTGAGTAACCAGGCGCTGCGCTCGACTGTGGTTGCGGGTCGGTCGGACCTCGGGATGCCGGGTTTCACGACCGTCGCGCCCGGGAAGACGATGAGCGAGCAGCAGATCGCCGACGTCCTGGCGTGGCTCGCCGGGCACCGGGTGGAATTCCCCGGGCAGCCCTACACGGACAAGGAGAAGAAAAATGGCTGACGGGGACGACCCCAAGCACGAAACGCCGCCGGAACTCCCACCGATCAATCGACGGGGGTTTCTGATGGGGCTCGGGGTCACTCTGAACGTGGTCGGAGCCGCGATGATCGGAGTCCCGGTCGTCGGCTACATCGCCGGTGCTCTCCGACAGCGCTCCTATCAGGCTTGGATTCCGCTCGGAGAAGTCGTGGACTTCCCCGAGGGCGAGTGTCGACTCGCCAGCTACGAGAACCCGTTTACCGTGCCTTGGGACGGCTTCACCGCGAAGGTGCCCTGCTGGGTTCGCCGAAAAGGACCGAGCGAGTTCCAGGTCTTCGCGATCAACTGCGCGCATCTCGGTTGCCCGGTACGCTGGTTCCCCGAGTCGCAGCTCTTCATGTGTCCGTGTCACGGCGGCGTTTACTATGCCGACGGCTCGCGCGCGTCGGGTCCGCCGCCACGGGGCCTCTATGAGTACGAGTACGAGCTGCGTGGCAAGGAACTCTGGGTACGCGGCGGCAATATCCCCACGCTGTCGGGCCCGGTCTGAGGCGTGTCGATGAGTTCCCCCACGCCACCGCCGGAGCACAAGAGCAAGCTCGCGCAGATTGGCGACTGGTTCGACATGCGCCTGTCGTTCCGCGAGTCGATCCTCCCGCCGATCGTACACGAGATCCCCAGCAGCTCAGGAAGCTGGTGGTACGTCTTCGGCAGCGCGACGCTTCTGTGCTTCGTCATGCAGATCGTCACGGGCGTGTGCCTCGCGCTGGTGTACGTCCCCGCGGCTGATCAGGCCTGGAATAGCCTCGACTATCTGAACTACCAGCAGCCGCTCGGTTGGTTCCTGCGAGGGCTACACTTCTGGGGCTCGAACTTCATGGTCACGCTCATGACCATCCACCTCGTGCAGGTCTTCCTGTTCGGGGCGTTCAAGTACCCGCGTGAGCTCACATGGGTCGTCGGGTGCGTTCTGTTTCTCTGTACGATCGGCATGGCGTTCACCGGGCAGGTCATGCGCTTTGACCAAGACGCGTACTGGGGGCTCGGGATCGGCATCGCGATCATGGGGCGCTTTCCCGTCGTCGGGGAGTCGCTCGTGCATCTGGTCCTCGGCGGACCAATCATCGGTGCGGAGGCGCTGTCCCGTTTCTTTACGCTGCACGTGTTCGTGATCCCGGGCGTCCTTCTCATGCTGATCGGCCTTCACCTCTGGTTGGTGATCAAGGTCGGGATCAACGAGTGGCCGATGCCGGGGCGCCTCGTTACGCGCGAAAAGTACATGGACGAGTATCACGCCGAGATCGCACGGGACGGCGAACCTTTCGTGCCGCAGGGCGTGCGCAAGGACCTCGTCTTCTCCGGGATCGTCCTTATCGCGTTGTTCGCGGCGGCGGCGATTCTCGGCCCGGATGGTCCCAACGGCCAGCCGGACCCGACGCTTATCAACACCGTGCCGCGTCCGGATTTCTTCTTCCTATGGCTCTTCGCGGCTCTCGCGCTCCTGCCTCCGTATTTGGAGACACCACTGATTCTCACGGCGCCCCTGGTGCTGATCGCAGCGGCGTTTCTTCTGCCGTTCTACTCGAATGTCGGAGAAAAGAGCTGGAAGCGTCGTCCGGGCGCGTGGATCCTCGTGATCACCGTGTTCCTGATGCTCGGCACGCTTGCGTATCTCGGGCTGTCGTCGCCGTGGTCGCCGCACATGGATGCATGGAGCTCGGTGCCCACGCCGATTCAGTACGTGAAAGGCAGGACGCCTCTCGAACTCCAAGGAGCGCTTCTCCTGCAACAGAAGCAATGTCGGAACTGTCACAGCCTCGGAGGACAGGGCGGGTTGCGCGGTCCGGCGCTCGACGACATCGCGACGATTCAGACAAAGGACGAGATGATTCGTCAGGTGCTCCAGGGTGACGGCAATATGCCGGCGTACGGTAAGCACCTGAAGCCCGAAGAAGTCACGGCTTTGATCGCGTTCCTCGAGACGATGCACCCGGGGTACGAGCCGGTGCAAAGGAACTCGACGGTTCCGTCGGTCCCCGGCGAGCCGGGGTGACGCATCTGCGGCGGTCGCGGTGAACCCGGTCGCGTCCGCTGCAATTGCTTCCTGGCGGTTCGAGCCGTGGCTCCTGCTCGCCCTCGTCGCGACGGCGTGGATCTATCTGCGCGGCCGGCGACGGTTGGTGCGGGATCTTCCGGAGCGCCTCCCGCCGTGGCGCGGGGTCTGCTTCGTTTCCGGGCTCGCGGTGTTCTTCGTTGCGGTCGCGTCGCCCCTCGATGCGTTTGCGGACCTGTTGCTCCAGGTTCACATGACGCAGCACTTTCTCCTCATGATGGTGGCTCCCCCGCTTCTGTGGCTCGGCCGGCCGGAGCTGCCGCTCCTCCACGGACTGCCGCACGTCGCGCGCCGAGACGGACTCGGTCCGTTTCTCGGTTGGCGGGTGTTGCACCGGGTGCGGGCCTTCTTGACGCACCCCGTCGTCTGTTGGCTCGCCTTCGCGGGGGCCATGTGGATCTGGCACCTGCCTGCGCTGTATGAGACCGCGCTGCGCGATCCGTTCTGGCACGAGGCCGAGCACGCGAGCTTCTTCTTTGCCTCTCTCTTGTTCTGGTTCCCCGTGATTCAGCCGTGGCCCAGTCGGCCGCGCTGGTCTCGGTGGATGATGGTGCCGTACCTCTTTCTGGCCTCGCTACAGGCGACCGCCTTCTCCGCACTCTTCGTGTTCTCCGGGCGGGTGATCTACCCCGTGTACGCGAACGCTCCGAGGCTCGGTGGGATGTCCGCGTTGGAGGATCAGAAGATTGCCGGCGCGGTGATGTGGGTCCCCGGCTCGTTCGTTCTCCTGGCGTCGACGATGCTCCTCGTCGTGTCCCTACTCGCGCCGAAGTTGGTACGGCCCGGGGCTCCTGCGGTTGCGGCGCCGATCCCGAACGCCCCGCGCAGGGGGACCGACGTCCTGCGCTGGCCCGGTATCGGCGCGGTTCTACGTGCCCGTTCGGGACGGGCGGTGATGCAGGTGGTTCTCCTGTTGATCGCGGCCGTCGTCATCGTCGACGGCTTCTTTGGGCCGCAGATGGGCGCGATGAGCCTCGCGGGTGTTGTGCCGTGGACCTACGCTCGTGCCGGCATCGTCATCGGTCTGCTCCTCGCTGGGAACCTGTTCTGCATGGCGTGCCCCTTCCTGTTGCCGCGAACGGTGGGTCGAAAATTCTTCGCGCCGTCGCGAGCGTGGCCGGCGGTGCTGCGGTCGAAGTGGTTCGCGGTGGCGCTCTTCGTGCTCTATCTCTGGGGCTACGAGGTCTTCGCTCTGTGGGACAGCCCGCTGTGGACGGCGTGGATCCTGCTCGGGTACTTCGTCACGGCGTTCGTGGTCGACGGACTGTTCAAGGGCGCGAGCTTCTGCAAGTACGTTTGCCCGATCGGGCAGTTCAACTTCGTAGGCAGCCTCATCTCACCGCTCGAGGTCACCGTCCGCTCTGCGGACGCTTGTGGGACGTGCACGACGCAGGACTGCATTCGTGGCCGTGAGGGTGCGCCTGGATGTGAGCTCGACCTGTTCCTTCCGGCGAAGGTCGGAAATCTGGACTGCACGTTCTGCATGGACTGCGTACGCGCGTGCCCTCACGACAACGTAGGCCTCCTGCCTCGCTTGCCCGCGAGCGAGCTGATCGTGGACCCGCCTCGGGCGGGGCTCGGCCGCCTTGGCGCGCGTCCGGATGTCGCAGCGCTCGCGTTGGTCGTAGTTTTCGGTGCGTTCGTGAACGCAGCCGGGATGGTCGAGCCCGTCGTCGCCGGTCTCCAGAGCGTGTCGAGTTCGTTGGGGTTCTCGTCGACAGCTCCGGCCTTCACGGTCTTTTTACTGATGACGCTGATCGTGCTTCCTCTAGCCCTTGCGGCGACCGGGCGCTGGTGGGGCCGGCTGCTGATACCGGAGCTCGGCGGCCGCACACTACTCTGCCGCCTCGCGCTCGCGCTCGTACCGCTCGGTATGGCGATGTGGGCCGATCACTTCCTGTTCCATCTCGTGACCGGCGCCGGGGCGGCTCTGCCCACGTCCGTGCGCGCGCTGGGTGACGTCGGGATGTCCACGGGCCCGCCCGACTGGTCGGCGGCTCACTCGATGGCGGCCCCCGGCGACGGCTTTCGGTCGGTGCAGATCCTTCTCCTCGATCTCGGCCTGCTCGCGAGCCTGTACCTGGGTTGGCGCGTCGTCCGGCCCGGCGCGGAACGGCTCTCTTCGGCTCTGGCCGCGCTTGCTCCCTGGGCGACGGTAGCGAGCCTACTCTTCGTTGCAGGCGTCTGGATCCTCTTCCAGCCGATGGAGATGCGCGGCATGATCATGCCTTGATGGGACTCGGACGCGTCTTCGCCGTGCTCGCAGTGTGGGCCGGGCTCCTCACGGCGCCTTACGCGCACGCCGACGGGGGTGCGGTCGTCGCGCGCGGGGAACAGGGCGGCTTGCTCGTCACCGTCTTCGCATCCCCCGTGCCCCTACGGGCCGGGCCGGTCGACGTGAGCGTGTTGGTGCAGGAGCCCGATGAGGAGAGCGCGGTGCTCGATGCCGATGTCGTGATCTCCTTGTACGGGGGCGGCAAGGCGATCTCCGAGGCGACTGCCGACCACACGCTCGCGACGAACCAGCTCTTGTACGCCGCGCGAATCGAGGTTCCGGCGCCGGGCCCGTGGGGCCTGCGAGTCGTCGTCGAACGTGGAGAAGACCGAAGTGCCGTGGACGCCACGCTGAGCGCGGCCCCTGCGTTGGCCCCCGCCGCGCGCTTTTGGCCGTGGCTCTTGATGCCGATCCTGGTTGTCGGGGTCTTCCTGCTCCAGCAGTGGCTTCGCGAACGTTAGGAGGGCGCGTGCGTCAGGCTCCGCCCGTGGACTCGGGCGGACTGGAAGGCGCGGGCGCCGCAGCGAGGTAGGGCAGGAGCGCCGCTCCGATGTCGACGTGTGAGCCCAGCTGCTTGCCGATTCCCGAGAGGAGGCCGGATACGCGTCCTACGAGCAGGATGTCGCTGGGGACTTCGACGAGAGGGTTGTCCTTCATCGCCTCGGGGAGCGCTTCGTTGAAGTGCTGGAGCATCGAGGGCTCGGCGTATGACTTCTGATTCCGGAGGGCCCAGCCGAGGAAGGCTTCGCCGAGAAGGGCGAGGCTCGCGTCGTCTTCTCGTTTCGTCTTGAAGCCGAGCTCGCGGAAGGCGAGCCCGATCTGGACCTTGTCGTTCGTCATGATCGAGAGCACGAGCTTCGTGATTCCCTCGCGGAAGCCCGGTTCGAAGTCCTTCGCGAGGCCGAAGTCGAGCACGACGAGGCGTCCGTCGGGTTGGACGAGAAGATTCCCCGGGTGCGGGTCGGCGTGGAAGAAGCCGTGTACCAGAACCATCTCGCTGAACAGGTCGATCAGGAGGTCGGCCATGGCCTGCGGCTCGACCCCGGCTGCGCGAAGGCCGTCGAGGTCGGTCACGCGGACGCCGGGTGCGTACTCCGTCAGCAACACGCGTCGCGCGCTGAACTCCCGAATGACGCCGGGGACAAACACGTCCGTGCGCTTGGCGAGACAGGCTTTCATCTTTTCGGCGTTCTTCGCCTCGTGCAGGAAGTCCAGTTCGAGCGGGACGTACTTCTCGACCTCACGAATGACGACTGTGAAATCGAAGTTGCGTTCGATCTTGGACAGGACCTTTACGAAGAACTTGAAGTTCTCGAGATCGTTCATGACGACCTCTTCGATCTCCGGGTACTGGACCTTGACGGCGACCTCGCGGCCGTCGTGCAGGCGCGCGCGGTGAACCTGGGCGAGGGACGCGGACGCGATCGGTTCGCGATCGAGCTCGGCGAAGACCTCGTCAAGCGGCTTGCCGATCTCCGCACGGATGAACGGCTCGATCTCGTCCATCGACCGTGGCGGCACCCGGTCCTGCAGGAGCGACAGCACCTCGACGTACGGTTTGGGGAGCACATCGGCTCGCGCTCCCAGGAACTGACAGACCTTGATGGGCAGGCCTTCCAGCCGGACCGAGAGTTCGTAGATCGCTTCGGCACTTCGCTGATGCCGGCGATCCAGCGCCGCATCGGTGTTGCGGCCGAGCTTCCCGAGGAGTTGGACCCACTTGTAGCCCACGTAGACCCGGGCCACGAGCCAGCCCTGGGCGATGAACCGGCGTGGACGAGAGCGCATTCAGGGGAGTGTCGCGGACGGGGGACCGCCCGGCAACGTGTATTGCCGGGTTCTGGTCTCCTGGGCTATCACCCTGGCCCGATGTCCATCTCGGGGTGGATCCCCAGGAGCGCCGCGCTCCTCACGATCACGGTGCCCTTGTTTGCTGCAGGCTGTGGCAACGATGCCAGTGACGGAGGAACGGTGACTCAGAGAAGCGCGACCGTTTCCATCGGCGATGCGACCGTCGCCTACGAGGTTCTGGGAAAGGCCGAGACCTCTCGGGTCGTCGTCATGGTGCCCAGCTTTGCTCGGGCCCCCGAGGACTTCACTGAGGACTTCGGCTCCGACCTCGCGGCGCGGGTTGCGGAGGCTGGGTACACGGTGGTCCTGCCAACCCCCGAGCCCGCCGCAGTGGCCGCCGCCGTCCTGGGATTCCTCGGCCGATAGCGCCCGTCAGTCCATCAACTGCCTGAGGACGTAAGGCAGGATGCCGCCGTTTAGGTAGTAGTCGACCTCGATCGGGGTATCGATGCGCAGGGTAACCGGGTGTTGCTCGGTCTTGCCGTCGGCCCGCGTGATCGTGAGCGTGAGGCTCATGCGCGGCTGGATGCCGCCTGCGAGGCCGGTGAGGTCGTACGACTCCGTGCCGTCGAGGTCGAGCGTCTCGGGGCCGGTGCCGTCGGCGAACTGACACGGGAGCACGCCCATGAACACCAGGTTCGAGCGGTGGATGCGCTCGAAGCTCTGCGCCACGACCGCCTTCGCGCCGAGGATCTGCGTTCCCTTTGCCGCCCAGTCGCGTGAGCTTCCCGTGCCGTATTCTTGTCCGGCGAGCACGACCAGCGGCGTGCCTTCCTCTTTGTACTTCATCGCTGCGTCGTAGATGTCCATCTGCTCGCCGTCGGGCTGGTGCTTCGTCACGCCGCCCTCGACACCCGGGACCATCCGATTCTTGATGCGGACGTTGGCGAACGTGCCGCGGGTCATGATGCGGTCGTTGCCTCGTCGCGAGCCGTAGCTGTTGAAATCCTTGATGCCGACGCCGTTCTCCTGGAGATAGCGGCCGGCCGGCGAATCTGGCTTGATCGCTCCGGCGGGGCTGATGTGGTCGGTCGTGACGGAGTCGCCGAAGACGGCCAGGGCACGAGCGCCGACGACGTCCGCCGCGGTGCCGGGCTCGGGGCCGAAGCTGTCGAAGAACGGCGGGTTCTGAATGTAGGTCGAGTCGGCGTCCCAGGCGTAGACGTCGCCGGCGCTCGACGGGATGTCGTTCCACAGCGGGTTCTGGTCGCTGAAGTCCGAGTAGAGGCGGCGGTACGTCTCCGGGTCGGTCGCCGAGAACAGGCAGTCGCGGATCTCGTCCTGCGAAGGCCAGATGTCCTTCATGAGAACGTCGTTGCCCTCGGTGTCCTTGCCCAGCGGCTCCTTTGACAAGTCGATGTCGACAGTGCCGGCCAGCGCGTATGCGACGACGAGGGGCGGGCTCGCGAGGAAGTTCGCGCGGACCTTCTGATGAACGCGTGCCTCGAAGTTCCGGTTTCCGGAAAGAACGCTCGCCGCGACGACGTCATGCCCGTCGATGGCTTCCTCGATCTTCGGATCGAGCGGGCCGGAGTTCCCGATGCACGTCGTGCACCCGTAGCCGACGAGGTCGAAGCCGAGAGTGTCGAGGTGTTGCTGCAGGCCGGTCTTCTCGAGGTAGTCGGAGACGACGCGGGAGCCGGGAGCGAGGGATGCCTTCACGGTGGGCCGTACCGTGAGCCCCTTCGCCGTGGCCTTCTTCGCCACCAGGCCGGCGGCGAGCATCACGCTCGGGTTGGAGGTGTTCGTACACGAGGTGATCGCAGCGATGACGACGTCGCCGTCGCTGAGCGTCTCCTTATGCCCATTGAGTTGCACGGGGGCGCTCTTTCCGAGGTCGTCTGCGCTCTTGTTCCAGCCGCCGTCGGTCAGAGGGGCGCCCAGCAGCTCGTCGAAGCGTTCCTTCAGGTTGGTGACCTCGATCCGATCCTGGGGGCGGCGCGGTCCAGCGACGGCGGGAACGATCGTGGAGAGATCGATCTCGACGATCTGGCTGTATTCGCAGTCGCCCGCGGCGGGCATGCCAAACATGCCCTGTGCGGTGAAGTAGTTTCGCACGTTCTCGACCTGTTCGGCCGACCGGCCCGTCGCCTCGAGGTACGTGCACGTCTGCTCGTCGACGGGGAAGAAGCCCATCGTCGCACCGTATTCGGGAGACATGTTCGAGATTGTCGCGCGATCCTGAACGGGGAGATTGGCCGCTCCCTCGCCGAAGTACTCGACGAACTTGCCGACGACCTTCGTCTGTCGCAGAAGCTCGGTGACGCGCAGGACCATGTCGGTTGCCGTCGCGCCTTCGGGAAGGCTGCCGGTGAGGTGGACACCGACCACGTCCGGCGTGAGGAAGTAGATCGGTTGCCCTAGCATTCCGGCCTCGGCCTCGATGCCGCCGACGCCCCAACCGACGATGCCGAGTCCGTTGATCATCGTGGTGTGCGAGTCTGTGCCGACGAGGGTGTCTGGGTAGTAGACGTCGTTCTTCGAGAGGACGCCTGGTGCGAGGTGCTCGAGGTTCACCTGGTGACAAATGCCGATGCCCGGCGGGATGACCTTGAACGTGTCGAATGCCTGCATGCCCCACTTGAGGAACTGGTACCGCTCGCGGTTGCGCTGGAACTCGATCTCCATGTTGCGCGTGAGTGCGTGCGAGACGCCCGCGACGTCGACCTGGATGGAGTGATCGACGACGAGGTCGACCGGGACGAGGGGCTCGATCAGGTTCGGGTCCTTGCCGAGCTCGGCGACCTTCGAGCGCATCGCCGCGAGGTCGACCAGAAGAGGAACGCCAGTGAGGTCCTGGAGAAGAACGCGCGCGACGACGAACGGGATCTCGTCCGTGCGCTCGCCGGTTGGCGCCCAGTTGGCCAGGGCGCGAACATCGTCCTCGGTGATCTGCTGCCCGTCGTAGTTACGCAGAACGGACTCGAGAACGATCCGGATCGACACCGGCAGGCGCGAAATCTCGGCGATCCCCGCCTTCTCGAGCTGCGGCAGGGAGTAGTACTTCCCGCCCGCGGGGGCCGAGAGATCCGTGAGGGTATCGAAGAGCGAGTGCTGCGTTGTGTTCTGCGTCATGCGTGCGATTTAGCCGTCACCCGGAATGCCTGCAATTCAAGGGCTTTCACCGCCTGTGGACCCCGGGATTGCGGGTCTTGGGAGCGTGGCTCGAAGGCGGTACTCAACATGTCATGCGTTGGGTTGCGAATCTGGGTCGCCTGGTCGTTGCGGGGTGGCTCGCGATGGGTCTCGGAGGCTGCGCCACCGAGTCGGTCGGGGAGATTCCGCCCGTCGCCGTGTCGGACGCCGCCGAGGATTGGGGGCAGGTCGCGACGGTGCCGAGCGGTCGTCCGGATCACCGGGTCTGGGTCCAGGATAGGGTACTGCAGCACTCTCTTCTGTTCGACGGAGACACCGGTGAGATGTTGGGCGCGGTGGACACGGCGAGCGGTGTCGGTGCGCGGCCGGTCTACGCCGCCCAGGGCCGCGGCGAGGTCTACTCGATCGAGACGTACTATTCGCGTGGCTTGCGCGGAGCGCGCACCGACCAGGTCGTCGTCTACGATGCGAAAGATCTCGCCGTGCAGGCGGAGATCGAGATCCCTCCCACGGCCGCCGACACCGGGCAGGGGATCGCGCTGGGTGCGGTTCTCGACGGCGAGCGCTTCTTCGTGGCGCTGAACCAATCGCCCGGCTCCTCGGTCTCCATCATCGATCTCGAGGAGCGGCGGCTCGTGACGGAGATCGTGACGGGTGGCTGTTCGATGGTCTACGCGGTCGGGCCCCAGCGCTTCGGCATGCTCTGTGGCGATGGGACCGCGCTCCTGGTCGAGTTGGATGCGCAGGGAAACGAGGTTCGGACGACTTCGAGCGATACTTTTTTTGACGTGGTGGCCGACCCGGTCACGGTCTCAGGCGTGCGCGACGGCACCACGTGGTCGTTCGCTTCATTCGACGGCATGCTCCACCAGATCGATTTCTCGGGTGAGAAGCCCGTCGCGCGCAAGCCCTGGTCGCTCTTCACCGAAGCCGAACGAAAGGCCGAGTGGAAGGTCGGTGGCTTCCAGCATCTGGCCCTGCATTGGGCTTCGGGTCGGCTCTACTCGGTCGTCCATCAGACGGACAAAACGGGAACTCACAAGGATCCCGGTCTGGCGATCTGGGTTTACGATTCCAAAACGCACGAGCGCGTGATGGAGATCGAAGCGCCGAACGTGCTGATACCGTTTGTCCGGCCCTTCCTCGAAATCGAGAAGGACAGCTTCGCCGTAAGGGTTCTGGGTTACCTCTTGCCTCCACCGGGGGTCCACACGATCGCGGTCACGCAGGACGACGCGCCATTGCTGTTCGCCCGCAACGTCGATTTGGGCGCGGTCGGCGTGTTGGATGCGATGTCCGGCGAGCACCTGCGCGACCTCGAGCAGGTCGGTCTTTCGGGCGCGACCCTGGTGGTGCCGTGACGCTCGACCCATTGCTCGATGGGACGCTTCGCGGTTCCCTCGCACTGCTGTTCGCCTGGTCGGCGAGTCACAAGTGGCGGGATCTGCCTCGCTTCGCCGCGGTGGTGCGTGAGTACGAGGTGTTGCCGGTGGGTCTGGAACGTCCGGCGGCCTTGGTTCTCGGTGCTTTTGAGGTCGTGATTGCGATTGCGCTTCTGGTGCCGGCCGCACATGGATCGTCGAGTGTTGCGGCGGCCGCTCTGCTGGCGATCTACACGGCGGGCATCATTCTCAATCTGGCGCGCGGCCGGCGTGATCTCGATTGTGGGTGCTTCGGTCCCGCCCAGCGCCAGCCGCTCAGCGAATGGCTCGTGCTCCGCAACGTTCTGCTTCTCTTGGCGGCACTCGTCGTCGGGTTGCCGGCCGGGGCTCGGTCGCTATCCGCCCTCGACGCCTTCGCGGGCATAGCAGGGTGCACGACGCTCGCGATGCTCTGGACCTCGGCCAATCAGCTCGTATCGCAGTGGCCGCGCATGCAGGCTGTCCGGAGGTCGCCATGATCGAGGCTCTCGTGATTTCCAACGTGCTGCTCTGGGTCGTGGTGCTCGTGCTCGCCGCGATCGTCGTGGCGCTCGCGCGGCAAGTCGGAGTTCTGCACGAGCGCGTCGCGCCGGTGGGCGCGCTCGCGACCGCGGAGGGGCCGGCCGTCGGCGACGCCGCGCCCCAGTTCGATCTGGTGGACGTCGAGGGGCGCGAATGGAGTCTCGGAGGCGCGCGTGAAGCCGCGACGCTTCTGTTTTTCGTGTCGCCGACCTGTCCGGTCTGCAAGACGCTCCTGCCGACAGTCGAACGGGTGGTCGGCCGCGAGGGTGCGGTATCCCTGATGCTCGCGAGCGACGGGCCGATCGAGGAGCATCGCTCGTTCGTCCAAAAGCACGCGCTCGACCGGTTCCCGTACATCCTCTCGACTGAACTCGGACGAGCCTTTCAGGTGGCGAAGCTCCCGTACGCCGTCCTCATCGACGAGGCCGGGGTGGTTCGAGCCAAGGGCATCGTGAACACCCGGGAGCACGTGGAGAGCCTCTTCGCGGCAAGTGGTCTCGGGGTGGCGTCGATCCAGGAATATCTCGACCAGCGCACGTCTCGCGCGGAAGCGGTGTAGGAGTAAGGCGCGATGAGTGTGCTCGATCGTTGGTTTGAAGGGATGACGCGCGGCCTCGCGCGGCGCTCGGGTCGCAGGAGCTTTCTTGCTCGTGTGGGCCTGGGGCTGGTCGGGGGCGCTGCGGTGCCTCTCCTGCCGGTCGCGCGAGCGGCGAAGGGTCCAGCGCGTGTGTCGGCCGCACCCGAAGACATCGAGGGTCCCGAGGGCGACTCGCAGGATTGCGAGTATTGGCGGTACTGCGCGATCGACGGTCTGCTCTGCGGCTGTTGCGGGGGATCGACTACCGCGTGCCCGCCGGGGACGGAGATGGCGCCGGTCACATGGGTCGGTACTTGTCGCAATCCGGCCGACGGGAAAGATTACATCATCTCGTACAACGACTGTTGCGGGAAGAAGGTGTGCGGGCGTTGCTTCTGCAACCGCAACGAGGGGGAGCGGCCCGCTTATCATTGGTATCGTAACAACGACATCAACTGGTGTTACGGGACGAAGTCGCAGGTATATCACTGCTCCGTCGCCATCGTGCTCGGTGTCGCCGTCGAAGGCCAACCGGAGAAATGACCCGATGAAGATCTCGATCGAATACTGCGGCCGTTGAAACTACCTGCCCCAGGCCTCCAGTTTGGCGGCCACATTGACAGCGAAGTTCCAGGTCGAGCCCGAACTCATCAAGGGGGACAACGGCGTCTTCGACGTCGTCGTCGACGGGAAGAAGATCTTCTCAAAGCACGAGACCGGTCGGTTCCCCGAGGAGAGGGAGATCGTAGACGCGCTCGGCGACGGATGAGATCGGGAGCCGCGATCACCGCCGCACTCTGCGTGGAGCTTTGGGCGATGCCCGTCGTCGCTCAGGTCCCGCCAGAACAAGACTACGTTCTGCACTGCTCGGGCTGTCATCGCCCCGATGGTTCGGGCGCCCCCGATGAGGTCCCCAGCCTCGTGGGTCTCGACCGCTTTCTGCGGCTCCCCGAGGGGCGGGCGTACCTGATTCGGGCTCCTGGAGTCGCGCAGGCCCCGGTGACCGACGAACGCCTCGCGGCGCTGATGAACTGGGTGCTCGTCGAGTTCGGCGGGGCCGGAGTTTCTCCCGCGTACACCGCAGCAGAGGTGAAAAAATGGCGTGCCCTGCCGCTCCGCGACCCGACGGAGCTTCGCGCGCGACTTCTCGCCGGCCCCGAGGTGGCCGCCGAGGTTCGTTGAAAGATCAGCGTCCGAGATCTGCCGCTACCACGGCTCGGCCCGTAGTACAGTGGCGGTACGGATAAACGACAGCGCTTGCGCGAACTGCACGCCGGGTCCTTCCTGATGCCGAACTCGTGGGATGTCGGGTCGACCCGGATCCTCGGCTCTCTGGGGCTCGAGGCACTCGCGACGACCAGCGCGGGCTTGCCTCCACGCGTGGCCAAAGGACGGTGACGTGACCCGCGATGAGGCGATCGGGCACGCCGATGTTCTCTACGCACCTGGCTTGAGCGATATCGGGGACATCCGGAGCGTCGTCGCGGCCGTCGATCGACCGCTCAACGCACTCGTGTTGCCCGGTGCGTCCACCGTCGCCGAGATCTTCGAAACCGGCGTGGCTCGAATCTCGTTTAAGAGCGCGTTCAACCTGGCGACGAACGCAGCGCTCGTCGAAGCCGCGAACGAAATCCTCGGTCCCGGCGCGACCGCGTTCTGGACGAAGACACTCGAATCGGCGGGGGCGATCAACGAGGCGTTCAAGGGCTCCTAGCGGACCGTCATCGTGATCGTCCGCAGGGCGGGTCGGCGGTCAGTTCTCGTCCAACGCCTTGATCGCCCGCTTCGGCGCGACCAGTCTCCAGCCGTCCTCGAGCAGATCACGGATCACGCTCTAGTCGACCGTCGACTTGATCCAGACCGAGACGCGGTTGTCGCCATAGAGGTTGTCGTGGAAGCTCGCGAACGTCTTCTTGCCGCCCCAGAAGGTGGGGCTGCCGTGCGAGATCTTCTCGGAGGTCTCCGGAAGTTCGGCGATCAGTTTGCGCAGCGTTGCGAGTGCGGGGTGATCCTTTGCCATGTCAGCCTCCGACGCCGTGGGCGCGAGCGAGGAGCTCGATGGGGTGAGCGATCTCGACGGGCATGTCGCCCAAGATCGTTCCCGCCCGGATCTGAAGGATACAGCCGGGATTCGCGGCGGCCACTACGTCCGCACCGCTCTTTCGGATGTCGGCGAGCTTCCGCTCGAGGAGGCGTCCGGCGATCTCCGGTTCCGTCAGGTTGTACGTGCCGGCGCTCCCGCAACAGAACTCGGCTTCGGAGAGCTCGACCAACTGCACGCCGGGGATCTCGCGCAGAAGCTGTCGCGGCGCGTCTTTCACGCCCTGGCCGTGCAGCAGGTGACACGGGTCGTGCATCGCGACCTTCAGGTCGAGCGTATTGCGGGGTGGGGGTAGCCCCAGTTCGGCGAGAAGGTCGAGCGGGTCTCGTGCGCCCGCCGCGATGCGAGCGGCACCGGAGTCGTTGGGCAGCAGCTCGTGGTATTCGCGCAGGTGGGCGCCGCAACCCGCGGCGGTCGAAACGTACCACTGCGCATCGTCGTCGACGACGCGTCGGATGAGATGAAGTGCGCGATCGCGGGCTCGAACGTCGCTACCCAGGTGAAGGGAAAGCGCGCCGCAGCATCCTTGGCCCGCGGGGATCTTCACGCGGACTCCCGCTCGGGCGAGGAGGCGCGCGATGGCGACGGTCGTGTCGGGGAACGACGAGTGCGCGACGCAGCCCGTGAGGAGTACCGCGGTCCCGCGCTCCGGCCCCTCGGGCTCGATCTCCGTGGGCAGAGTGGTGGCGCCGCGCCAGGCCGGGAGGGCGGCCGCGTAGCCGATCAGGGAGGAGGACGTCGCGCGCGCGAGATACGCGGTCCACGGCTTTCCTGCGAGGAGGCGAAGGGGCGCCGTCGCCGCGCCGCGGAGGGTGGGGTACGTGAGGAACGCGTCCAGCACCCAGCGGGCGAACCTCGTCAGCAGAGAACGGTGTTGCTCGACGAACGGCCGCGCTGCTTCGATCAGGGCGCCGTACGGAACGCCGGACGGACACGCCGTCTCGCACGCCCGGCACCCGAGGCAGCTGTCGAGGTGGCTCGTGACCTCCGGCGTGGGTTGAAGGCGTCCCTCTTCCAGCGCGCGCATGAGGAGGATTCGTCCTCGCGGGGAGTCGGCCTCGGTGCCGAGTTCCACATACGTTGGGCACGACGAAAGACATAGTCCGCAGTGCACGCACGACAGCAATTTGTCGGTCTCGACGAAGCGCATTTCCGGGGCGGCCATCAGATTCCTCCCACGAAGCGGCCGGGGGACAAGAGCGCAGTGGGATCGAAGGCTTCCTTTAGGCCGCGCATGAGTGGCAGACCCGAACCGGCGTCGCCCCAGACACCGCCGATCTCTGACAGCGTCTGTTTGTCGGCCGCGTTTGCGCGCTCGACGACGAGGCATCCGCCGTCTCGTTCGATGGTGGGCCGGGCTTCGGCCACGAGGTCTGCGAGGTGGGCGGCGGCGTCGATGCTCATTCGGATGATCCCGCAGGCGATGTCGCAGTGGAACGCGGGCGCCGCTCCGAGCCGCGTCGCGGCGGCCTCGAGAGAGACCAGGCGGGCGCCGACGCGCGTCGGGAGCGTGGAGATTCGAAGCACGTTGCGGTCGGCCTCCGCGCTAGAATCCGCGAGGTGATGCCGCGTCTCGGCTGCGTTTGAGACGTCGCGCATGGTAGCGCCGCGCGCTTCCGCGATTCGACGGTAGCTCGCAAGAGCGGCGGTGACTTCCTCGGATCGTCCACCGGCACCGGCGACGATCGTCCAGGCCGCGTCGCCCTGATTTCCGAGATGAAGCCAGAACGGTTCGCAGGCGTCCCGCATCTCGAGAGCCATCGTCGCCGCCTCCGCCGGATCCTTGCAGGTGATCTCGAGGGCGCGCTCTTCGTGGGGGCGGGGCCGAACTTTGAACGTGGCCTCCACGATGATCCCGAGCGTGCCGAGCGCGCCGATGTGCATCTTGGGGAGATCGTATCCCGCGACGTTCTTCACCACCCGACCACCCCCGGCGACGATGGTCCCGTCGGGAGCGACCGTTCGGATTCCGATCAGAAGGTCGCGGGCCGAGCCCTGCGATGCCCGCAACGGACCCGTCAGATTCGTCGCGAGGAGTCCGCCGACGGTCGTCTGCGGGACGAACGGCGGGTCGAGGGGCAGCCACTGGCTCGACTCGAACAGGACCACTCCGAGAGCGAGCAGCGAACAGCCCGCTTCCACCTGTACCGTCATGTCGGCCGGCTCGTACGAGAGCACCCGGTTCATGCGGGAGAGCGACAGGACCACGTCGACGGTGCGCGGCGCGTTGCCGAGAGTGAGGTGCCGGCCGAGCCCGCGGGCGACCACCGAGAGCCCGTGGTCATGCGCGATCTTCATAACCACGGCGACTTCAGCCGCGGTGGCCGTCTCGACGACCCATCGCGGCATCACGCCGTCGATCGCGTCGGTTGGTGCTGCTTCGGTGACATGCGCCGCGCCGACGGCGTCTTCGAACGGACTGGTGCCCGTCGAGCCGCTCACATCGCCGCCTGTCGTCTGGGGGCGCGTGCCTCGACGCAGACCTTCGAGTCGGGCAGCAGCTTGTGCGGATTGGCGCGCCGCTCGGGATCGAAGACGGAGCGCAGCGTCGTCATGGCGTGGAGGTCGTCGGGCGAGAAGAGGAGGGGCATCTGCGCGATCTTCTCGACGCCGATGCCGTGCTCGCCCGTGACGCTGCCGCCGAGCTCCACGCAAGCCTCCAGGATCTCCTTGCCGGCCGCGAGGACGCGCTGCACTTCGTCCGTGTCGCGCTCGTCGAAGAGGATGATCGGATGGATGTTGCCATCACCGGCGTGGAACACGTTGCCGATCCGTAGAGAGTACTTCTCGGCGGTGGCCGAGATGCGCCGGAGGATCTCCGGGACCTGGGTGCGCGGAACGACACCGTCCTGCGTGCAGTAGTTGGGCGCGAGCCTTCCAACGGCTCCAAACGCGCGCTTCCGCGCTTTCCAGAGCAGAGCCCGCTGGGCATCGTCGGCTGCGCTGCGGACCTCGACGGCGCCGTGCCGTGTGCACAGGGCGCGAACTTCCTCGGCTTGGGAGGAGAGGCCGGCCTCGGGCCCGTCGAGCTCGATCAATAGAACGGCGCCCGCATCCACCGGCAGACCGGCGTGGAACGCCTCTTCGACGGCGCGTAGAATTAGTCCGTCCATCATCTCGAGCGCGGCGGGAATGATTCCGTCGGCGATGATGCTGGAGACGGCCTCGCTCGCCTCGGCGACCGAGTCGAAGACGGCGAGGAACGTTCGATACGACTCGGGGGTTCGCGAGAGCCGCAAGGTGGCACGCGTCACGAGACCCATCGTGCCTTCGGACCCGACGACGAGACCGGTCAGGTCGTAGCCGATGTGGTCTTCGACGGGACCTCCGAGTTCGACGATTTCGCCGGTGGGGAGAACGAGCTCGACGCCGAGCACGTGGTTCGTCGTCACGCCGTACTTCAGCGTGTGTGGGCCCCCCGAGTTCTCGGCGACGTTTCCGCCGATCGTGCATGCGGTCTGGCTCGACGGGTCCGGCGCGAAGTGGAGCCCCGCTTCGCTGACGGCTCGTGTCACCCAGAGGTTCACGACGCCGGCTTGGGCGACGACCCGCCGGTTGGCGACGTCGACGGATTCGATCTCTTGCAGGCGGCTCGTACACACCATGACCGGTGCCTCGACCGGAAGCGTCCCGCCGGACAGTCCGGTGCCGGCGCCACGCGGAACGAACGGGATGCCCTCGGCCCACAGCAGTCGGAGCACCTCGGCGACTTCGGCCGGGGTGCGGGGCAGTACGACCATATCGGGCGCCCCGCGCTCCAGCGTATACCCGTCGCATTCATAGACGAGGAGCGACTCGGGTTGGTCGACGACGCCATCGCCGCCCACGAGACCTCGCAGACGCTGAGCGAATCCCGGAGGCAGCATCAAGGTGTTTCTAGACCCCCCTCGAGCGACTGTACAGCGCGCCGCGAGCAACCGGCTGGGAGTTCGTCGGGTGGCTCATGCGCGCGACGCGGGAAGCACGCGGATGGAGCTGCCGGACCCGAGGCCCAGCTGGTCGGCCGCGCTCCCGTCTCGGACGGCGATCTCGACGAAGCCATCGCTCCCCACGAGCGCGCAGACGGCACCCGAAGTGACGGCGGCATACGTCGCCACGAGATCGACGGCCTCGCCGCCCGCCGATGCCTGGTAGGCGGCCTTTGGAAATCCGGGGAGGTGGGTGGCGGAGATGTTGGTAACGGCGTTGCCGAACCGATCCACGTGGGTCACCGAGCCTTCGAACCCGCCCGCCTCCGGCGTGGGCGCGGGTTGGGAGAGGCGGACCGGCTCGTGGACCGGGCCGACCTCTGTCGACGGGAGGTGCCCCGAAGCCAGGGCAGCCCCGGTCGGCGCAAAGACGTCGCGTCCGTGGAAGGTCGCCGACATCGACTCGGGCAACACCGACGCGAGCGCTCCGGTGGGATCGATTCTGCGGGCTTCAGTCGCGCCTCCGAGCGCGTCCGCGGCGAGGGTGAGCAGCCCGTTGTCGGGGCCGACGAAGATGTGCCCGCCCGCGAGGAGCACGAGCGCAGATCGCTCGGTGCCGACCCCCGGATCGACCACGGCCACGTGGACGGTTCCGGTCGGAAACCAGGGGCACGCCGTCCGTAGGACGGCCGCGCCATGGGCCACGTTCTGTGGTCCGATCTCGTGGGCGACGTCGAGGACGGTGAGTCCGGCCGCGTGAGAGAGGAGGACGCCCTTCATCGCGCCGACGTAGCCGTCGCTCGTCCCGAAGTCGGTCGTGAGTGTCACGATTCCGTTCGGCGTGAAGCGACTGTCGGCAGACATGGCAGCAGGATCGGTGCTGTCGGGGGTTCTGGCAAGCCAGGGAGCCCAACACGGATGTCGGAATTCGACTCCGGAAGTGTGGCGATTCACCCTGTGAGACGGGCCGATTCAATTCTGACGCAGTGCAGCGAAAATCTGTAAGAGGGTGTCGTTTTGGGGCGTCAGTGTGTCGCGCGGTCGACAATATATTGCCGCGTGTGGCCAAGCCCCGAGACCGGAAAATGCGCACTCCTCAAGGATCTATCCCTGCGGCCCCATCATCGAATGAGTGGCATAGGGATTGCGTCACAGAGGAGACGAGAGAGGCGAACGTCATGAACCGCAACACTACGCTACTGGATCTGGTCTGCGAGGTTTCGCGCGATGCGCGAACTGAGGCTGAGGTGGTGGAGCGGGTGACGTCTCTCGTGAATTCCGGTCGCGTCCGGCTGAGCGGATCTTTCCGCGACAGGTGGTTCGACAAGGGAACCTCGGTTCCCGGCCGCGCGCGTTCCGAGAGGAGATTCCGATGATGAACCTGAACACCAGCGTCGACGAACACTCCACCGCGGACTTCCAATCCGGCGAGACCTGCAGGGTGATCATCGAGGGCGAGCCCTTTGAGGTCTGGGAGAACCCGGCGGTCCCTTTTGGGAACGATCGGCAGGATCTGGACGCCTACGCCTCCTGCGGCCAATGGGAGTTCCTCTGGAACGCCCTGGTGCTGGGGGCGGAGTCGCCGCCAGAATCCGGCACCGCCAACCTCTTCTGAGGCGCGACTCCCACTGACGGCGCGTTCCGGCTAAGACTGACGGAATGGGTCTGTTCGACTTCTTTCGCAATCGTCGCCGCCGCCGGCTCCGCAACGAGCCGTTTCCCGAGGAGTGGCGGCCGGTCGTCGAGCAGAATTTCGAGATGTTCCACCGCCTCTCGGCGGAGGACCAGACGGAGCTGCTCCAACACATGAACGTCTTTCTCGCCGAGAAGACGTTCGAGGGCTGCGGCGATCTCGAGATGACGGACGAGATACGCATCACCATCGCCGCCCAGGCATGTGTCCTTTTGCTTCATCAGGACGACCCGCACTACTACCCCGATCTGTCCACCATCCTCGTCTATCCCCACGCGTACGTGGCCAAGGCCAAGGAGATCCTGCCCGGAGGCATCGTGATCGAGGGCACCTCGGCCCGCCTCGGTGAGTCCTGGGTCCGAGGCTGTGTCGTGCTCTCCTGGGACGACGTCCGTTCTGGCGCTGCCGATGCGGCCGACGGGCACAACGTCGTGCTGCACGAGTTCGCCCACCAACTCGACCAGGAGGACGGCGCTTCGGACGGCGCTCCGATTCTCGACCAGCGGTCCCAGTACGTCACGTGGGCTCGCGTTCTCGGGGACGAGTTCGCGGAACTACAGCGCGCCGCCGAGCGTGGGAAGCGCACCGACATCGACAAGTACGGTGCGACGAACGCGGCGGAGTTCTTCGCCGTCATCACGGAGTCGTTCTTCGAACGCCCCCGTTCTCTTCACAAGAAGCATCCTGAGCTCTACGAGGAGCTCAAGATGTTCTACAAGCAGGACCCGCTGAGCTTCGAAGACTCGCGCTGAGTCCGGCCTACTTCGGAAGGCTTCCCGGCGCCGGTGGCTCGGCGTTCGTCACGGGGCCGGTGAGCGCGAACATGAAGGCGACGAGGGCGTCGATTTCGGTGTCGCTCAGATTGAGCGCCTTCATCTTCGCGTCGAGGCCGGGGTTGGCGTTCCCGCCGCGATTGTAGAGCACCATTACGTCGCGCAGCGTCGCTTCCGAGCCGTCGTGCATGTAGGGCGCGGTGTCGGTCACGTTGCGTAGGGTGGGGGTCTTGAACTTGCCCTTGTCAGCGTCCTTTTCGGTCATGTCGAAGCGGCCCGGGTCGGCGAACTTCTTTCCCTTGGCGTCCCAGCCGACGCCCAAGTTGTGGTACATCTCGTCACTGAAGTTGAACGAGACGTGGCAGGTTGCGCAGTCGGCCTTGCCCTCGAAGAGCTCGAGCCCCTTCACCTGCTCCGCGCTCATCGCGCCCTTGTTCCCCGCGCGGTAGCGGTCGTACGGGGCGTTGCCGGCCAGAACCGTACGCTCGTAGGACGCGATCGCCTGCGCGATCCGGGGCATCGTGATCTCGCCCTTCCCGAACGCCTTCTCGAACAGGGGCGCGTAGCCCTGAAGTCGCGCCACCTCCTTCACCACGTCGTCGTGGGACGCCATCGCCATCTCGACCGGGTTCGTGAGCGGGCCGTGGGATTGCTCTTCGAGATCCTTCGCGCGTCCGTCCCAAAACTGCTCGGCGGAGAACAGGCGGTTTATCGAAGTGGGGCTGTTGCGCAGGCCGGTCAGGAACCCGACCCCGGAGGACGTCGGATCCGTATCGGCGAACCCGTGAAACGGGTTGTGGCAGGACGCGCACGAGATGTTGCCGTCTTTGGACAGCCGCTTGTCGAAGAAGAGCAGCTTGCCGAGCGAGACCTTCTCCGCGCTGAGCGGGTTGTCTTCAGGGATGTACGCGGAGTCCGCCTGCAGGCCGAGAGGTAGAACCAACTCGTAGTCTCCCGACTTCACGATCTCGCGTTTGGGTTTGGCGTCTTCGGCAACCGCGGAGTTCGCGGTGAAGGTCGTCGCGACGATGGCAGCTATCAGTACGAGGGCATTCATGGTGCGCAGATAGCACGGCCTCTTCGTCTGCACATGGGTACGAGAAACGTGGATGCACGGCTCGTGTCTATCGGTGATGCTGTCGATTCCACGTTCTCACCCCAACCCTGAACGCGCGCTGGTCTCGTCTCCCCCGAATCCTCCGCACCAAAAGCGCGTCTCGAAAGGAAGGCACCGATGCAGTCGTTGATGCGGAATGCGGTTTGCGCCGCCGTTCTCTGTTCGTTTGCGCTCACCCCGCCGGCCGCTTGGGCCGTGTGCGAGAGCCAGTCGGGTACGCCGGTCGTACTCCGGCCCGTCCGTGACTCGCGAATCATGCAGGCCCATTCGAGCGCGAACGATGGCGCCGCCGGATTGATTTGGCTCAAGCGGTCGTCGCACGTTCGCGGCATGATCGGGTTCGATCTCTCTTGTCACGCCGCAGCTACACCGGATCTCGAGTGTGCCGGTCTCGAAGTCTCGATCTACGAGGGGCTGCCTACGATCAGCGGGAGCACGTTCTCGGCCCACCAGATGACGGTGCCGTGGGTGGAGGGCAATCAGTCCTTCAACGAGTTCAGCCACGGCGGCGAGAAACTCGGCACGTTTAGTGGAACGGGCGCAGGCATGACGTGGGACTGTCGCGTCGATGCGGACGTTTCCGATGCGACTAGCGATCAATGCTCCGGGTTGGATCGGTGGGACGGTGCGGACAACTGCGGAGGAGGCATTCCCTGCTACGAGCTGCCGGGCACGACGGCGTTCTTCGCGAGTGATGAGCAAGAGACTCTCTCGTGGGACGTGACCAGCGGCGTCGTCGATACGTCGAGCGAGACGAGCTGGCTCCTGAAGGTGGCGGATGAGTCCGGCCAGTCCGGCTCGGTCAAGTTCTACACCCGGAACGGCGCGGAGTTCATGGCGGTCAACGAGCCCCTGCCGGGGGGCGGGGCCCGCTTCGATCACGCCCCGCGGCTCCTGCTCTGGGGCTCGGGCCTCGAGGCACCAACAGTGGCACTCGTCGCTCCGCAGGCCCTCTATGAGAGCAGCCCGGCGGATCTCCGGATCTCGCAGGGCGGCGCGGCCGTCGGCTCGACCGCGCGATGGCAGAATCTCACGACGGGCGACTGGGGTTGGATGACGGCGGAGGGTGGGTCGGACTGGATCGCGTCGGTTCCGCTCGAAATCGGTTCGAATGACATCGAGTTCACCGTCTACGACGGGTGCGGCACCGAAGGCAGGATCGTCGAGTCGATCGTTCATCAGCTCGGCGAGTTCTGCGGAAACGGTGTTGTCGAAGCGGGGGAGGAGTGCGACGACGGCAACACGTTGGACGGCGACTGTTGCTCCGCCGCGTGCGGTCGGGAATCGAATGATTCGTCCTGCCAGGATGGGGACGTCTGCACTGTGGGTGATTCCTGCAAGGCCGGCGTGTGCGAGAGCGGCCCCGTCCAACCAGAGGCCTGTGGCGGCGCGTTTCTCTGTTACGGCGCGAAGATCACGCGGAAGACGGCCGGCTTCGAGTCGGTCGAGGACGTGGCCCTGTCGGATTCGATCGAGACTGGGCTTTTCGACGTGAAGAAGGTCTCGAAACTCTGTGTGCCCGGAGACGTGGATGGGGAGGGCTACGCCGACACGAACGTCTTCGGCGTCGGGTACGTGACGAAGAAGGCGCCGTCACAGCCGGCCCATGTGTCGATCAAGGGCATCGTCGCGACGGACCGCTTCGGCACTCTCACGCTCGACACTGTGAAGGTCGATCACATGATCGTCCCGGCGAGCCTAGGGATCGGATCCGCGGCGGCTGCGCTGCCGAGCGGCAAGGCCGACTCGCGCAAGTGCTACCGAGTCGGGACGGCCCAGGGCAGCGATTTTCCCACGGGCGTCCAGGTCCGCGTGGAGGATCCCTTCGAGGAGCGGCTCTACAGCGTAAAGCGGCCGTACCGTCTCTGCACGCCCGTCGACGTTGTCGGTGCAGGAGTGACGAACTCCGCGGCACATCTTCTCTGCTACAGGATCGGCCGCCTCACCGGCGAGCCCAAGCACGACAAGGTTCAGAGCCTAATACACGTCACCGACGACTTCGGGACGCTTCAGCTCGACACGAAGCCGGAATCCGAGCTCTGTGTGACGGCGGAAGTGCGGTGAAGACGGTGGACTACGACGGCGGTGCGTCGCGCGTGCCGTCGGGGGCCAGGAGGTCCGCGACCAGGTCGTAGTCGGCCGCCTGGGTGACGATAGCGCGGCGCACCTCTCCGGGGTGCGCCGTGCCGTTTGCCAGCACGATCTTGCCGTCGACTTCGGGCGCCTGGCCCCACCAGCGCCCGTCGAGCAGGAACTCGCTCTCGTCGCTCTGGCCGTCGACGAGGACGTCGAGTTCCCGACCGATCAGAGCGTGCGCGCGTTTTCGGCTGATCGTCCGCTGCAGCGTCATCAGTTTCCGCTGGCGGGCCTTGGCGACTTCTTCATCGACGAGGTCGTCCATCTCTCCGGAGTGGGTGTCTTCCTCGTGCGAGTAGAGGAAGACGCCGACGTGATCGAACTCGGCCCACCGGACGAGGTCGCACAGCTCTTCGAAGTCCTGTTCGGTCTCGCCGGGGTGACCCACGATGAAGGTGGTGCGGAAGACCATGTCGGGGAGGGCTTCGCGCAGGCGCTCGATCACATCGTAGACCCGGCGGCCGCCGTGCCCGCGCCGCATCCGCTTCAACATCGAATCGCTCGCGTGCTGAAGTGGCATGTCGATGTACGGGAGCACGTTGGGGTTCGATCGGAGCGCTTCGATCAACTCGGGAGTGAGCGTTTCGGGATAGAGGTAGTGCAGGCGCAGCCAGCGCAGTCCGTCGACCGCGGCGACCGCGTTCACGAGTTCGGCGAGGGTCGGGCGCTCGGCGCGATCGCGGCCGTACGCGATCGTGTCCTGGCTAACGAGGTTCGCTTCGACGACCCCCTGCGCGACAAGCGACCGGACCTCGGCGACGACGTCGTCGACGGGCCGTGAGCGCTGCTTGCCGCGGATGCCGGGAATTGCGCAGAAGCTGCACGTTCGATTGCAGCCTTCGGCGATCTTCACGTAGGCGCTGTGGCCGCTCTGCGTGAGACGGCGCGGGTCGGTGGCGCGGATCGTGTAGTTGGCCGGGTTTCCGACCATGAGTCGCTCGCCCTTGTCGTCGAGGATTTCGCGAAGGCGCAGCATGTCGCTGGAGCCGAGGAAATGATCGACCTCGGGCATGTCGCCCGCGAGCTGCCCGACATACCGCTGCGAGAGGCAGCCCGACACCACGAGTCGCTCGCAGGCGCCTTCGTCCTTGTAGCGGGCCATCTCGAGGATGGTCTCGACGGACTCCTCCTTGGCGGGTCCAATGAAGCCGCATGTGTTGACGACGATCACTTCCGCGGCGGAGGGATCTTCGACGACTTCGAAGCCCGAGGAATCGCTCACCCCGAGCATGATCTCGGTGTCGACCCGGTTCTTGGCGCAACCGAGCGAGATGAAATGGATCCTGCGAGTCACCACGTTTTATTACCCGTTGGGTGGGGCGCCCGCCACGAGAGCAGTGGATCGTGTGCCTGGCCTGGGCTAAGCGGCGGTAGGGAGGACGCCATGGCAGAATCGAAACCGCAGCCCATCTCGGCAAGCCAAGAAAAAGTCGCAAGCGTGTTCATCCGGTGGATGACCGCGGCCAACACCTGGGTCTACCGGGCGACTGGCGGGAAGCTCGGGAACAAGTTCATGCGGGGCGCGCCCGTGTGCCTGATCAGCACGACGGGTCGGAAGTCCGGGCAGAAGAGAACCGTCGCGTTGATCTTCCTGCAAGACGGGGAGGATGTGATCCTGGTCGCGTCGAAGGGCGGCATGGAGCACCATCCGCAGTGGTACCTCAACATGGAGGCGAACTCGGATGTGGAAGTCGAGATGGGTACGACGGTCACGCCGATGAAGGCGCGTCGCGCTTCGGACGACGAGAAGGCGGCGTACTGGCCGAAGCTCGTGGAGGTCTATCCGGACTACGCGGACTACCAGGCACGGACGACGCGCAATATTCCGGTGATGGTGTTGTCGCCCTCGTGAGCGGCCGGGTCGAATGCTGATCGTCTGCGTTGCGGCCTTTCTTTCGGCCGGCCTGACCCTGTTCTCGGGCTTCGGCTTGGGCTCGCTGCTCCTGCCGGTGTTCGCGATCTTCTTTCCGATCGAGACGGCCGTCGTCGCGACGGCCCTCGTCCATCTCGCGAACAACCTCTTCAAGGGGGCCCTGCTCGGCCGATTTGCGAACATGGGTGTCGTGCTCCGGTTCGGGGTGCCCGCCCTTCTCGCCGCTGTCGTCGGAGCGTATCTGCTCGATGCTCTCGCCGGTGCCGAGCCCCTCACTACGTGGCAGCTCGGCAGCCGTACGTGCGCGATCACGCCGGTGGGGATCGTGATCGGACTTCTCGTCGTCGGGTTCTCCGCGTTCGAGTTGCATCCGGTCAGTCGTTCGATGGGATTCGAGGTGCGCTGGATGCCGGCTGGCGGCGCTCTCTCGGGATTTCTTGGAGGGTTGTCGGGCCACCAGGGAGCGATGCGCACCGCCTTTCTGATTCGGCTCGGAATGAGCAAGGAAGCGTTCCTCGGCACGGGGATTCTGTGCGCGATTCTCGTCGATCTGGCCCGCCTCTCGACCTACGCGGCGCTCTCGGGTGGGCCGCGCTTCGGCGAGGTCGCGGGGCAGACGTCGCTCGTCGTAGGCGCGACGGTGAGCGCGTTTGCGGGAAGCTGGGTCGGGCGCCGGCTCCTGCCGAAGGTCGAAATGCAATCGATCCACCTCCTGGTGGGGGTGTTGCTCGCCGTACTTGGGCTCGCGATCGCCGTCGGGATCGTCTGAGGGTTGTTTTGGGCCGCCCGGTCCGTTGGAGAGTGGGTATGTCGGGTCCTTTAGTCACGACTCCTTCGGGGAAGATCGAGGGCACCGATCTCGGGCACTGCCTCGAGTTCAGAGGCGTCCCCTTCGCGGCGCCACCGATCGGACCCCTTCGGTTCCGGGCACCCCAGAAGCCCGAATCATGGACCGGGGTCCGAAAGGCGACCGCATTCGGGGCCGTCGCGCCCCAGAACGACGCGATGTCGGTGGTGGTTCGTCGCTTCCTCGGCGGTGCGACCGTCCAGAGCGAAGACTGTCTCTGTCTAAACGTGTGGACGCCCGCGGCAGACGCCGGCCGCCGACCCGTTCTCGTCTGGATCCACGGGGGCGCGTTCACGCTCGGCTCCGGTGGGAACGAGCTGTACTCCGGCTCACGGCTCGCTCGGCGTGGCGACGTGGTCGTCGTGACGATCAACTACCGGCTCGGCGCCGTCGGCTTTCTGAACGCGGATGGGTCGTTCGGGAAGGACAACGGCATCGTGCCGAACGTCGGGTTGCACGATCAGATTGCCGCGCTGGAGTGGGTACGCGATCACATCGGCGCGTTCGGTGGTGATCCCGAGCGGGTTACCGTCTTCGGCGAGTCGGCGGGGGGCATGAGCGTCGGGACGCTCCTCGGCATTCCGGCGGCGCAGGGTCTCTTCGAGCGCGCGATTCTTCAGAGCGGCGCAGCGCACAATGTGTCAACGGAGGCGAAGGCTGCCGAAGTCTCCCGGCTCTTCCTCGAGGAGCTCGGCGCGAACGGCGCGACCCCGGAGGCGGTGCAGAGCGCGCCCGTCGCAGCGCTCCTCGCGGCGCAGGGTGCGATCGCGGATCGCCTCGGAGTGATGCTCGGAGTCCTGCCGTGGCAGCCGAGTGTCGACGGTACGCTGGTCCCGGAGTCGCCCTACACCGCAATCGCGTCCGGGCGGGTCCGGCCTGTGCCGACGCTCATCGGAACGAACAAGGATGAGTGGCGGCTGTTCTTGATGGGGGATCCACGCCTTCGCACGCTCGACGAACCGGCCTTCGAGCGCCGGGTTCGCCGTACGCTGGAAGCGGTCGTCGGGTCGAACGACGAGCGGCTCGCGTTGAAGGCGGTGGCGCGGTACGGGCCCGCGCTGGGCACGCCGCTCCAGCGATGGTGTGCATTCCAATCCGATCGGGTGTTTCACGCGCCGGCCGCGATGTTGGCCGAGCGGTGCGCGGCGTCCGGCGCACCGGCCTATACGTACCGATTCGACTGGGTGCCGCCGATGGTCGGGGCGTACACCGGATCCTTCCACGCACTCGAGATTCCGTTCGTGTTCGGTACTCTTCGCGGCGGCTTCCTGCGCGCAGTCCTCGGCGCGACGGTGGACGCGCGCAGCCTGTCGAATCGGATGCAGCAGTCTTGGCTGTCCTTCGCTCGCGACGGCCGGCCGGCAGCCGACAACCTGCCGGCGTGGGAGTCCTTCACGACCGAGAATCCCCGCACGATGATTCTCGCGCCGGGGTGTGGGGTTCGCGAAGATGTGCACGCGCCGGCGGTTCGGTTCTTCGGCCCCCTCCTCGACGGCTGAGCTCGCCTACTCGGCGGTGCTGACGAACAACAGCGGAGGCGTCACGGCCCAGCGCATCGCTCCCGAAATCGTCAGCGGTTTGCCGGGAGGATTCGACTCGATCGCCTCGGCTCTACCTTCGGTGAGGATCGCGGCTCGGTTCACCTTCAGCTGACGGATGACCCCCGCGTTGGCCGCGGGCCCGCTCCAGACAACGAACGCGAATGCGAGGAGGACGACGCTCCGTTCGGCGGGAACGAAGGCTCGTTTCGTCATGGGAATCTCCTACGTGCAGTTTGGGAATCGGCTCAAACCCGAAGGACATCGAGGTACTCGCGCACGACTTTCTCGAGCCCGACGAACAGAGCACGGCTCATGAGGGCGTGGCCGATCGAGACCTCGTCGAGGTGCGGCAAGTTGCGGAACAACACGAGGTTCTCCAGGTCGAGATCGTGCCCGGCGTTCACGCCGAGCCCCAGTTCATGGGCGCGCTGCGCGGACTCGACGTAGCGTGCGAAGCTCCGTCCGCCGGCGTCGCTACTCTCGGCCGCAGCGTGCGCGTGCGGCTCCGTGAAGAGTTCTACCCGATCTCCACCGGCGTCCTTTGCCCAGGCGATGGCTTGGGGGGTCGGGTCGACAAAGAGACTCACGCGCATTCCGGCGGCCTTGAGGTCGGCCACGACATCGTGAAGCGCGGTGTCGGCGGGCCAGCCCGCCTCGCTCGTGACCTCGCCGGGCTTCACGGGGACGAGCGTGACCTGGTGGGGCTTCACTTCGTGCGCGAGTTCCAGGAAGTCGGGCCGCGGGTCACCTTCGAGATTGTACTCAATTTCGTCGCGCCTCGGGGCGAGAAGAGCCGCGATCTCGCGAACGTCGGTCGGCGTTACGTGGCGCTCGTCGGCACGCGGGTGGACGGTGATCCCCCGTGCGCCGGCGGTCAGGCACGTGCGAACCGCCTCGAGGATGTCCGGGACGCTGCCGCCTCGCGAATTGCGGAGCGTCGCGACCTTGTTCACGTTGACGCTCAGTCGAACCACGCTTCGAGAGGTACACGGAGTTCGGCGCGCGTTGCAACTTTCGAAGCGCGTTCCCGGCGCTCCGCGCGGCTAGGAAGCGACCTGCTGAGCCTCCTCGCGCGTTTTTGGAATCCGGCCCGTGCCCAAAATCGCGACGAGGACCACCACGACCATCACCACGTTGACCAGCGCGATTCCCGTCGACAAGTCGCGTCCGAGACGTGTGGCGAGCGCGACGATGCCCCCGCCGACACCAGTGCCGAGTGCGATGCAGAGCGTGTATGAGAGCTGTAGCGCGGCGGAGGCGCGGCCCTCTTCTCCTTCGCGCGCGCATTCGAGGATCACGAGAGCCAGCGTGGAATAGGTGATGCCCATGCCCAGAGCGGTTACTCCCCAGGCGAGCCCGGCCGCCCACAGGGGAATGCTTGGTACGAGGATCGCGCTGGTTCCGGCCACACCGGCGCCGATCAAGAGGAATCCGAGGACCACGAGGCTGCGGCGGCTGCGTCGATCCGTCTCTCGAGCCTGGATCCAGGCGCCGGCGGTCCACGTCAAAGTACCGATCGTCAGGGGCAGGCCCGCGATCGTCGCGGGCTGGTCGCGTACGCCGCTGATCGCGAGTGGCAGAAACGCTTCCGCGCCGAAGAATGCGAATCCGGTCAGGCCGATCAGGGCGACGGCGGCGCCGAGATCGGTTCTTGCGAGCAGAGTGCCGGGAGGGAGGAGCCGCCGAGCGGCGGGGACGCCGAGGAGAAGACCGCCGAGGGCCAGTGCGGCGGCTGCCGCTCCGTTGCTTCCTTCGAGGCCGCCCATGAGGAGCCCGGCGCCCAGAGTCAGAAGGAACGCATCTCGCGTTCGGTGCTCGCCCGTTGCGACGGGCTCCGCCGTCGTGTCTGCGCCCCTGGCGAGGCGCTGCATCGCCGGTGCGGCAATCGCCGCTCCGACGGCGGTGGCGGGTGCGAGCCCGAAGAACACCCAACGCCATCCGAACACGTCGGTCACGAGACCGGCGAGGGCGGGGCCGACCAGTCCGGGGATGACCCACGCACTCGAAAGCAATGCGATCATGCGGGGCCGCGCTTCCGGAGAGTAGCCTCGACCCACGGCGACGTAGCTGACCGAGCCGATCGCGCCGGACCCGAGTCCCTGCACGAAACGCGCGGCGACGAGAAGGGGCATCGTGGGCGAGGCGCCCGCGCCGATCAGGCCGCCGACGAACACGGCCGCGCCGGCGAGGAAGGGAAGGGCGGGGCCGCGACGATCGGCGAGAGATCCGCCGGCCGTGATGCCGATCAGGCTCGACAGCATGAACGCACTGAAGGCCCATCCGTAAAGCGCGAGCCCGCCAATCTCATCGACGGTCGTCGGGAGGACGGTCGCGACGGCCAGTGCCTCGAAAGCGGTGAACGCCACGGTCGAGAGCAACCCGATCGTGAGGCCACGATGGGCGCGGTCCCACACCTCTCCCGCCGCAGCCACCAGGATTCCCTACATCCGGAGACGCCGGATTGCTCACTCCGCGCAGCCGAGAACCGACTCCGTCATCGCCTCGCTCAGATCGGCGATGAACGATCCGCGGTACCGGGGGCTCGAGTCGATGAAGACGACGACCACCAGTTCCTTGCCGGCGCGCTCCCGTACGATGCCGGCGTCGGCGATGATGCGCCCGAACGTTCCGGTCTTCGATTCGACGGTCATCGATTCCGCACAGCGCTTCGCGCCGCCCGCGATTCGGTGCGCGAGATAGCGCTGCTTAGCCGGATCCCGGTCCATCCGGCGACGGACCTCGGCGGAACTCCCCACAGAGAGCGCGCGATTGGTTGCGAGGAGCCCCAGGAGCTTCGCGGTCTCGACTGCGGTCATTGCCTGGCGGTTCGAGAATTCACCGGAGCCGGAGGGCAGGCCGCCTTCGATGCTGGAGTCGGTCAGGAGTTGGCGGTCGCGCCCGTGGAGATCGCCCCCGCCGTCGTACGTCGGGTGCATGCAGTGCAGGTCGTCGATGCCGATCTCCGCGAGCCACCGGTTCACCGAGAGCCGCTTGTCGCGGAACTCGCGGTACGCCTCCGGACTCAACGCCGGACCGGCTTTCGTGTCGGTCAGGCGGCGCACGACGGTCTGCGTCGCCTTGTTGCTGCTCGCGTAGATCATTCCGCGCAGGGCACGGTCGAAGTCGGGATCGATCTCGAGCCGCCCCTGGTCCACCCAGGCGTAGGCGGCCATGAGGTAGACGAACTTCACGACGCTGGCTGGATAGACAGGGGTATTTCCGTGTCGGTGCGCGATACGCGGCCCGCCCTGGGCGTCGAGGTCGATCACAGCGACGCGGAGGCTGGCCTCAGATAGGGACGAATCCGCCGCCACGAGACGGTCGATGGCGCGATCCAGGTCGGCCTGGAGGGTCGCCTCGGGCCGGATCGACTCGAGCCACGCCTGGTTTTCGGCGGCGCCGGCCGAGACGGCCGTCAGGATCAGGAGCCCCGCGAGCGATCGCACGGCACGCGGACTGCACGGTCGCCTTCCCACGTCCGTAGTTTTCGCCGGAACCGTAGAACGGTCAAGCCAAGCGACGTTGTTCCGCTCCCCCTGTGCGGATAGAAGGCTAAATCGTGGCCATTAAAAGAAATCGGTTCGTCGTCGCCCTATGGGCGGGTGTGCTCTCCATCCTCGTTTTGTTTGCTCAGCCGCATGCCGTCGGCGCAGCGGTCGGACACGGGGCGCAGCTCGATACGGCGACGCAGAAGGAGCTGAAGCGGAGTTTTGCGCTCTGCTTGAGCAAGAAGAAGGGGCCGTACTCCCCCAACTTCTGCGTCTGCCAGGACGGGGCGAAGAAGCCGGTCCAGTTGCCGGGCGGCCGGATCGTCAGCCCCTGCGGCACGACGGCGAAGTTCTGCGCGGCCTATCGTACGGATTGGGCGCAGGCGCTCGCGAAGCACCGGATGTACATCGCGAACATCTTTTCTCGGGATCTGGAGGAGTGGGACAAGTTCCCCGATCACCACGATTTGGTCCGCGGCTACATCCTCGAGAAGTTCTTCATCGACACTCATCCTGAACACAAGCTCGCCGAAATGCGTGCGTACGGTGGCCTCTCGGGTGCGGAGTACGAGGCACGCGACGCGCCGTTGTTCGCCGAGCGCTACCTGTCTGCCCCCTCGTTCGACGATGACCGACATCACCTGCTCGCCTACGAGTTGCAGCGTCGTTTCTTTGTGCGCGACGATCAGGGGCAGATCCAGACGATCCGAAACCTCGCGAGTCGTACGTACGCGGCCGACCGGAAGTTCAAGCCGCTGCGCGACGCCACGCACAACCAGGTCTCAGCCGCTTTGCTGCCTCGCCTCGAGGCCTACCGAAAGAAGATGCCGGCAGGCGCGGCCCGCAACGACGTCGATACGCTGATAAAGGAAATTCGGAAGCTCACCTCGCTAGACGAGTCCGTGCTGATCCCGCAGATCAAGGGCATTCAGGATGGCTCGGTACGGGAGACTCTCCAGGAGACGCTCCCCGGGAAGGACTCGGGCCCGGTCGCTCAGATCAGTGGGCTCGCCAAGATCATGGTGGAGGCGCGCGAGGCTGTGCGCGCGGCCGAGGTGACGCCGGCGGATCGGCGCCGGCTGCTCGACATCTCTGTCACCGCGTCTGCGGTCATTCAGCGACGTGGTTCCGATCTTCTCGGCGCGAACGTGCCGCTCACGGTCCGGCAGGATCTCGAACTCCTCGCGGCTCTCACGGATGCAGCATACGGCGCCGGGCTCCTCACGGGTCGGGAATGGAAAGCCGCGATTGAAAATCTGCGCGGCGCGGCCGACGAGAGCAGTCTCTCCCGCGAGGAACTGCAGCAAGTGGTTCGCCGGGCGAAGCGCGTCGTGGAGTGGGCCCAGACGGGTGTAATGCTCGCGTTTGAAGAGGTGCTCGGGCCCTGGACGTTCCTCCTGCCCTCGACGGCGTTCATCGCCGATGACGTTCTTCGCGGCTCGCCGCTGTTGCTTTACGCGGGCTTCCTGGATCGGCTGGAGACTCATGCTTCGGGTACGGAGCCGATCCGACACCGGGTGTTCGGTGAGAACGTGAGCTCCGACATCCGTGCTCTGAACCCGGGACTGGCCGTCGGCACACTTCGCATCAACCCCAAGGCCGGGACCTACTCGCGTGAGGAGATCGTCGCGCTTCCCGAGACGCCGCCGGATCTGCAGCCCGCGGCGGGCATCCTCACGCAGGGCGAAGGCAATGTCGTCTCCCATGTTCAGTTGCTCGCGCGTGCACTCGGCATTCCGAACGTGGTGCTCGGCGCGGGGCAGTTCAAACAGCTTGCGCAGTATGAGGGGGAAGAAATCGTCCTGATCGCGACGCCGGGCGGGCGCGTGCACATCGAGAAGCTCGCTGAGATCGACTCGGCCGAGCAGGCGGTGGTCGCGGAGTTCGGCAAGAGCGCGGAGCGCTCGTCCGATGGTTCGCTCGGCGCCGAGTCGAAGAAGCTTCACATTGATCGCGAACGACTCGACATTTCCTCGGCCGCTCCGCTGCCTCTTTCGGACATGCGCCGGAAGGACTCGGGCGTTCGTGCAGGCCCCAAGGCGTCGTTCCTGGGCGAGCTGCGCTATTTGTTCCCGGACAACGTCGCCCGGGGTGTCGTCGTTCCCTTCGGCGCCTACTACGCACACTTTCAGGCGGCGCAGGTCTCCGTGCCGAAGTCGCTCGCCGGGAAGGGCATTGCGCAGGCGGGTGAGCCGCTGCCGACGTTCGTCGAGGCGACCTACGCGAAGTTCTTCGGCGAGATGATTCCCGCCGGTGCGTCGGAGAAGGATCTCTCGGCCTGGATTCGTCCGCGACTCGAAGTGATGCAGTACTCGTTGCAGGAGTCGCCGCTTGCGCCGGACCTGAAGACGGCCATTCGGGATCGGCTGAAGGAGCAGGGGCTCCTCGATCCCGCCGACCCGTCGCAGACGGTTGGCTGCTTCGTCCGAAGCGATACCAACGTCGAGGATCTCGACGACTTCAACGGGGCGGGCCTGAACCTGACTCTCTTCAACCTCCATTCGCTCGACGCGGTTTACGCCGGCATCAAGGAAGTCTGGGCGTCGCCGTTCTCGTACCGCTCCTTCTCCTGGCGTCAGACTCTGATCGACGAGCCGATGTGGGTCCTGCCGTCGATCGTCATCCTCGAGTCCATTCCTTCGGAGAAGTCTGGCGTGCTCGTGACGGCCGATATCGAGACCGGCGACCAGACGAAGATGCTCGTGGCGACGTCCGAGGGCGTCGGCGGGGCCGTCGACGGGACTCCGGCCGAGACTCTGCTCTGGTCCGACGACGGGATCGAGTTGATCACGATGTTCAAGTCGCCGTGGCGTCGCCTGCTGCAACCGGGAGGGGGCAGCAAGGTCGTACCGGCGACCGGCAGCTCCTACGTCCTCTCAGAAGACGAGCTGGAGGATCTGATCGATGCCGCGCAGAAGATAACCGAAGAGCTCGAGCCGGCGTTGGACTCCGGCGGCAAGCCCATGCCGTGGGACGTCGAGTTCGGATTCGCCGACGGACATCTCTGGCTCTTCCAGACGCGCCCGTTCGTCGGAAACGAGGAGTTGAAGAACATGCCGGCCCTGGCCGCCCTCGACGGTGAGAAGCCGGGTGGCTCGGACACGATCTCGCTCGAGGAGACGCTTCGATGAAGAGAGTCACATTCGGAATCGGGGCGGGGGCCCTCCTGGCACTCCTCCTCGCGCCGGCCCCGTCGCGTGCCGATGGGGTGGGGGGCGACGAGATCGATCTCTATCCGGTGCGCAAGAAGGGGCAGCTGGAGGAACCTCCGGCCTACGGGGTGCCGTACGACAAGTATGAGCCTTCGTTCTACACGGGCTTTGCGCCCCGTTCGCTCGAGCCTTCGCGCGTCCACTTGCACCTCGGGCGGGGCAACCAGCTCCGCGTGACGGAGGTCCTCTCGGAAGAGGTGATCGACGATTACGTCCGTGACCTCGCGCATCGGCGCACGACGTACGGGTCGCTCGCAGAGAAGAAGCGCATCGTGCTCACCCAGAACACGTCCTTTGACGAGTTCGAGACCCGGCTGGGCCAGGTCGACATCGGCGGTCTCGTCGCACAGGAGGCGAGTCTCTCTGCGGAGGCGATCCGCGCGCGCAATCTCGCGCTCATGGCGAAGCTGAACCCGGGGCGGGTCTTCCGGATCGACATGCCCACGTCGGATCTGGTCCGGCGCTGGATGAAGCGAGTGCGGCCGGAAGACGCGAAGGGCATGAAGGAACGCCGCCGCCTCCAACTGCTGAACGGTCTCTTACCAACGCGTCTGTGGCACGCGAAGATCGACGGCACCACGACGAAGGAACTGAGGGCGCTCGTGAAGAGGGCGGTGAGCGACGGCGACACGCCTTCCGCCGACGTGACGACCGCGTACCTGAAGCTCCTCGCGCGTGTGAGCGGCGGCATGTACCCGCAGGTGGGCGATTCCCTTCAGTTCGTCGAGTTCACCGCGATCTACCCGGTAGGGAGCTTCAACGAGTTCACGGAATACCGCGGGCGGAAGATTCCGATGTATCCGACTCCGGGTCGCCGCGCGCTCACGACCCATCAGCGGACGAAAACGGTCGACCACATCCCTGACAAGGCCGTCTACGGCTACTTCCCGTGGATCCCTTACATGCACGTAGGCGACAAGCTCCACAATTCCTTCCACACGCTGTGGTGGAAGATGGAGCCGCCGAAGACGGACTTCTTACCGTCGGATTGGCATGACATCGACCGCGGCCGTCGCGGCGACGGCGACTATCGCTACCTTTGGCTTCTTTCGCGCGGCCCAATGTCTCACGGTTGTACGCACGTGAACGCCGGTCACATCTCGGAACTTCGTCAGGTGATGCCCTCGGAGGCCAAGCGGCTCTACGAGATCGACACGTTCCTCAACAAGTCACACCTCTATGACGTCTTCGACATCGATGGCGATGGAACGCCCGAGGTCATGGGAGTTCGGTACTTCATCGCGTTCTCGCTAAAGAACAAGAAGGCGCACAAGCTTCGCGTGAGGAACGAGCGCAAGGCGTTCTACGATTGGCTGTATGGTGGCGAACTTCTCTACCGCGAAGATGGGACGCCGTACTTCAAGTCGGCTCGGGACGGCCAATTCGTCGGCCGTACGGCGATCGATGGCTTCGAGTACGACGACATCAATCTCTACGAGGCGGAGTACGAGGCGGAGCGAATCCAGTTCTATCGGATGATCGACATTGGCTTCGCCCGTGAACTTCGGAAGGTTGGAGTGCGCTACCCGTTTCCCGAGAACAAGGCCGGCTGAACCGCGCCTCGATGCTGCAAACGGCAACGAATCTCTTCCCGGTCTGGGTCGTAATCGGGGGAGGGCTGGCGCTCGTCCATCCTCCCCTCTTCACCTGGTTCCGAGGCCCCCTGATCGTCTGGGGGCTCGCGGTGATCATGCTGGGGATGGGAATCACCCTCTCGTTCGCGGACTTCCGCCAGGTTCTGAAGGTTCCTCGGCCGGTCGCACTCGGCTTCGTGAGCCAGTTCCTCGTGATGCCGTATCTCGCGTGGGCGATCGCGCAGGCTCTATCTCTCGACACGCCGTTTGCGGTTGGATTGATCCTGACCGGCGCGTGTCCCGGTGGTACCGCGTCGAACGTTGTGACCTACATCGCGCGTGCGAACCTGCCGCTGTCGGTTCTCATGACGATGTGTTCGACCATGGGCGCGATCGTCCTGACGCCGCTCCTCACGAAATGGCTCGCTGGAACGATGGTGCCGGTTGACGCCTGGGGGCTGTTCCAGAGCACGGTGCAGGTCGTCCTCCTGCCCGTTCTTCTCGGGATTACGCTGAACCATTTCGCCCCGAAGCTCGTACGGGTCGTGCAGCCAGCGTCGCCGCTGATCGCCGTGGTTGCGATCGTCCTGATCGTCGCGAGTGTCATCGGGCAGAGCGCAGACGCGATCCTCGGATCGGGATTCAGCCTGGTCTCCGCGGTGCTTCTGCTCCACAGCGGCGGCTTCGTGCTGGGGTACATGCTCGCGAAGTTCTTTGGCTACGAAGAGACGATCCGCCGGACTGTTTCGATCGAAGTGGGCATGCAGAACTCTGGCCTCGCGGTCGTACTGGCGCGATCGCACTTCGCGAACCCGCTTACGGCCGTACCCGGTGCGATTTCGAGCGTCGTGCACTCGGTCCTGGGGAGCTATCTCGCTGCGCGGTGGCGACGCTCCGAGTGAGTCGATCGCGTCGGTGTTCGGCTACTGCCGCAGGAGCCCACTGAACAGCGCCGCACGCATCGTCTTGCACGTGTTCGTACAGTGCACCGTCTCGCCGGGAGGCATCTCGATTCCCTTGGGGTGCTCGACGCATCTTGCCGTCCCCGCCTGGAACGCCTTCCGGCCGAGCGTCGCTCCCTCGCACTGAATGCAGCCGCCGCCGCAGAAGCGCGTGAGTACGACGTGCGCGTCACTGGGAACGGTGTACGCCGTCACCGATCCCGCCGCGGGGACCAGCGTCGTCTGCTCGAGGACGCGGTGGTCGAGGGGGGAGAACATCTTGGTTCCCGCGAAGGCCGGAAGCGCGGTGAGAGAAACGGCGGCGCAGAGAACGAGGCGAGAGAGCGGGGATCGCACGAATGAAGACTCCTTTTGTGGGGGGTGCTGTGTGTTCGAGCTACGCCGAATGGCGAAGTTCCAGGCGGGAAGCGCACACTCTGGGGGCGGTCCTGGGTTCAGTCAACGGGGCTTGGCCCCGATTCCTGAAGACTTTCCGAAGGTACGACCTTTCGACGGGACCGCATTGATCGCTTGGGGCTGCGTATCCTATGCTCCCGACTGTGACTTGCTCTCGGTACATGGTGTTGGCGTTGGCACTCGGGATCGCGGCATGCGGCGATTCCGCTTCGACCGGGAACTCTCCCGCGGCGCCGCCGTCCGAGCCGGTACCGACCGCGGAACCCGCACCGGTTCCCACGCCCGCACCCGCTCCGCCGTCTTCGGCGAGCCTCACGCACGACTTTGGCGACTACGTGCTCGGACCGGGGCAGGAAGTCGGGTCGCAGTGCGTGTCGTGGACTCTCGACAACGCAGAGTCTCTGTGGGTGAGCGCCGTGACTGTGAGCAACTCAGGCGCCTACCACCACTCGAACTGGTTCGTGGTCCCCGAGACGACGTTCCCCGGGGAGGATGGCTACTTCCGTTGCCGCGATCGCGAGTTCAGCGAGCTTGGCGCGGCCGTCGAGGGCACGGTGCTGTTCGCGCAGTCCACGCAGTCGCAGCTCGAAACTCAGAGCTTCGTTCCGGGCGCGGTGATCAAGGTGCCGCCGCACCACAAAGTCGTAGCCGGTATCCACATGCTGAACCCGTCTGCGCGCGAGATCACGACACAGTTTCGGATGACTCTCGAGCTCGCCCATCCGCGTGATGTCGAAGTCCTGCTGAAGCCCTTCCGTATCAGCTATTACGCGCTCGACATTCCGGCGAACAGCGAGGCGCGGTACACTGCGGAGTGTGATCTCGAAGCCCTCGCGGAGACGGTCACCGGGCGCCCGCTGGATATCAAGCTCTACTGGGTGCTTCCGCATTACCACTACAGCGGGAACTACTTCCGTGCGGAGTTGATCGGTGGCGAGCGTGACGGGGAGCTTCTGCACACGATCGATCGCTTCAATGCGGAGGCGAACGGCAAGATGTTCGACCCACCCGTCGACCTGACGGGTGCGACCGGTATTCGCATGACTTGTGGTTTCCGCAACCCCACCGACGAGGAAATCGGCTGGGGCATCGGCGACCAGGAGATGTGCGTCATGCTCGGCTTGGCCTCGGGTGACGTGCTCATGGACGCCTGGGTCGACGAGGACACGCACGGTGACGACGGCGTGGACGACGGAATTTTCCGCCGAAGCGGGAACTGCGAAGGGCTCGCCGTTCCGTCGAACGCGGCCCAGGTGCCGCCGACAGACGCTGAGATGCAGAGAGCGCTCTACGTTCCCGAGTCGAAACCCTCGGATGTAGACCTACCGCCGGTGCTTCTGTGCATCGATGCCTCGCTGGGCGCGTCAGCGGAAGCGCCGGTCACGTTCCAGAGTATCCGCGACACGGTCCTCACGCCGAGTTGCGCCTTCTCTGCTTGCCACGGCGCCGAGTCACCCGTTGCGGGGCTCGATCTCGAGACGGATCCGCACGAGGCCCTCCTCACGCGCAGTGTGACCTCGGCCCAGACTGAGATGCCGCTGGTGATGCCGGGTGATCCGTCGAACAGCTGGCTGTATCGACTGCTCTCGCAGTGTGAGCCCACGGATGATGCGGGTAACGTGGTCGCGTCGATGCCCCGGAACGCTCCGAATCTTCTCGACGACGCGGTCATCGCCAAGGTGCGCGCGTGGATCGAAGCCGGCGCTCCCAACGACTGAGGTTAGACCGATGGATCTGAAGACGCTTCATCTGCTCATCCGCCCGGACGCGTCCGGTACCGAACATCGCGTCGGCCGGTTCTGGGAAGACCAGTCGGTCGCCCTCGTGTTCCTCAGGCACTTCGGTTGACTGCACTGTCGTGAACATGCCGCGCAGTTGCGCGAGCGCTACGAGGAATTCCGCGGCAAGGGGAGCGAGGTCGTTGCGATCGGAACGGGCGACGTCCGCTACGCAGAGGACTTCGTCGCGAGCGAGAACATTCCGTTCCCGGTTCTCGTGGACGATGATGGTGCGGCGGCCCGAGCGGCGGCGGTGAAGGTCTCCTCGTTCATCGGGTTATTCCATCCTCGGACCTGGGGCCCGACGCGCGAGACGATGCGGCGTGGCTACGGGGTCCACAAGGTGGGCCAGCGCGTGACGCAGTTGGGGGCCAGCTTCGTGATCTCGCCCGGGCCGGCGCTCCAGTACGAGCACATCGACCGCGACAGCACGGATCACGCTCCCATCGACGAGTTGCTCGCTGCGATTCCTCAGCGGGGCTGATCCTCCGAATTCCGGTTGCCCCGAAGCTCGCGACATACGAGGATCCCTGGGCCCAATGTCCTCTGAACCCGCTCTGTTCTCCCTCCGTGTTCTGACGCAGTTCGCGAACGACGTCCGCCAAGACGAGTGGGACGCCCTCGTGGGGGACGAGTCGCCTTTCCTCGAATGGGGATGGCTCGCCTCTCTGGAGGACGCCGGGTGCGTGGGTGGCGACACCGGTTGGAGCCCCCAGCACCTCACGCTCTATCAGGCCGACCGGCTCGTCGGCGCGTGCCCGCTGTACTTGAAGACCAATAGCGAGGGGGAGTTCGTCTTCGACTACGCGTGGGCGAACGCCGCGCACCGGGGCGGGATCGAGTACTACCCGAAGATGCTCGTCGCGGTGCCGTTCACGCCGGCCACCGGGATTCGGTTTCTCGTTGCGCCCGACCTCGACCGCGCGGGGATCATCCGGGCCTTGGGCAAGGCGCTGCGCGATCTGTGTCACGAGAACGAGATTTCCTCGATCCATGTGAACTTCTGCAACGAGGACGAAGCCGCCGTTCTGGCCGACGTCGGCTTCATCGAGCGCAGAGGGTTTCAGTACAAGTGGCGGAACCACGGTTACGAGTCCTTCGAGGACTACCTCGGTGCGCTTCGGCACAAGCGTCGGAAAGAGATCAAGCGCGAGCGACGCATCCTCGGCGATCAGAAGATCGAGATCCAAGCGCTCGTCGGAGACGATATTCCCGACGAGATGTTTGCCGAGATGTATCGTCTCTATCTCACCACCGTCGACAAGTACGCCTGGGGACGACGCTATCTGTCTTCGTCCTTCTTCGACATGTTGCGCGAGCGGTTTCGCAAGAACCTGTGCTTCCTCGTCGCCCGGCAGAACGATGAGGTGATTGCGGGCACGTTCAACGTCCAGAAGAGCGGAGCGCTCTACGGGCGTTACTGGGGCACGTACGAGGAGGTGCGGCATCTCCATTTCAATGTCTGCTACTACGCGACGATCGAGCACTGCATCGCGTCCGGCCTCGAACGATTCGAGCCGGGGGCCGGTGGCGAGTTCAAATGGCTGCGCGGCTTCGACGCGGAGGAAACGCGCAGCATGCATTATCTACGCGACCCGAGGCTGGGTGAGGCCGTCGGTCGCTTCCTCGAGGAGGAGCGCGAAGAGGTTTCGCGAGTGATCGATGCGATGGGCGAGCGCAGCCAGCTCAAGCCGCGACCGAACTCCTAGGGCAGGGCTCAGAAACCGCCGTCGAAGCCCCCGCCGTCGAAGCCTCCACCGTCGAAGCCTCCGCCGTAACCCCCGCCGTAACCCCCCGCGTCGGGCATGCCCATCGAGGGCAGCGTAACCGCTTCGGGCGGTGGGCTGGGGAGGTTCTCCGGCGGGAGGTCGATGTCGGGGTTGCCGCCGTCGCCGACGTAAACCGGGTAGCCGTACCCGTACCCGGGATAGCCATACCAGGGGCTCCCAACGCGGACCCCGCCGTACATGTTCGGCCCGCGCCGGTATCCGGAGCACGCGGAGACGACGGTCGCGATCAACAACATCGACAAACAAACACGAAACGTAATCATCGCGGATCTCCCTTCGGTGCTTTGGATTGAATTCCGATCGCGCCGCCCTCGGGATCCTGAATCACCGCTGTGTTTTTTGACTGGAGCAGAACTTTGCCGCCGAGTTGCACGGCCTTCCGCGCCGTCGCGGCGACGTCCGCTGTTTTCACGTACGGAAGCCAATTCGCCTGGACTTCCTTCCACGGGAGTTTCACGAGGCCAGCGGTCGCCACGCCATCCTTCACGAGCAAGTGCTGGGTCGAACCGTCACGCTTTTTCACGGTCTTCACCTCGAGCCCGGCAACCTTCTTGTAGAAGCGCGCCGCGCCTTTGAGGTCGTGGGTCCAGAGGTCGGCCCAGAGGAACTCGCCGTCTCGCACGGGAGATGCGGCCGGGTCACCGCCCGAGGCCCGTAGGAGGACGACGATCGCGTGGTCGCTGTCGGCAACGACGGAGACGCGACCGCGCTCGGGAGCTTCCTGAGGTTTCATGAGCACCCGCCCCAGCGAGCTCTTGGCTTCTTGGGAGGCGCGGTTGACGTTGGGCACGGAGAGGTAGGTGAGCCAGATCGCTTCCGCCTCGTTGTCCTGCTCGTCTCGCTCGATCATTCCGGCCACCGGCTCGTCACCGAGAGAGATCGACCGATAGTCGGGGTCCGTCGTCTTCTGAAACGTCCATCCGAACAGCGGGCCGTAGAAGGCTTCGGCTTCTTCGAAGTCGGCGGTCAGCAGGTCGATCCAGACGATCCGGCCCGGCGTGTGCGCGCCGCTCGCCGAGGGGAGCGCGGGCATCGTGGGCGGTTGAATGTCGCTGCAGCTCGCGACGAGGACGAGCGCCAAGACAGCGAAGGTGGCTTGTAGGCGCGGCGGACGTTCTGTGCGGATGGGCTCTCCCATCCGTCGACAACTAGTGGGCAAAGCCGCTCGCCACAACCTTAGAATTCTCTCGGGGGGCTGATTCGAGCCAATTGTAGGCCCCGGCGGGGAGGAGGAGATCAGGACCGGTAGCTCTGATGAAGCGCCTCCGCCTCGGCCCTCTCGAGTTTGCCGAAGTACAGGATCGCCTCGTGGCACGTGACCACCACGTGGGTCCACTCGTTCGACGAAATCGGGGTCGGGCTGAACATCGTCACCATCGTTCCGTCTCGACCCAGTTGGTAGTCGAAGCGCGCGTACCCGTCGCCGCTGAGCTCCAGGTTGTACGAGAACTGGAAGGGTGTTCGTTCGTGATGGAGGGAGAGGTCTTCCTCCTCCGGCGAAGAAGATCCCGCGGGCCTTGTTGAGCGTGTTTTTCGCCGCGTTGGACCGAGCGAGCGCGAGGAGAGCGAGAACGGCGGAGCTCATGCTGCAGCCGCCGAGCCGTCGCGGGTCCACTCGATCAACCGGGCCACGGTTCATGCGGGCGGCGGGATCGCCCGGAATCGGTCACGACGCGGCGCGGTCCCGTGAACTCCTTCGGCGTTCATTTCCGGTGCACCGCCGCACATTGGGGCGATTTCGGGACTTTTTTCAGCCCAGATAGGCGCAGAGGTCGGCCTCGATCAGGTCGACCGACTCGTTCCAGAAGTCGGGCCTCTCGAGGTCCACGCCGAGGTGATCGCGGGCCACCTTTTCGGCGGGCGCGCTGCCGGTCGACCGTAGGATCGCCTCGTACGTCGGGAGGAAGCCCGGCCCCTCCCGCTTGGCCCGCGCGAAGATCCCCAGGCTGAACAGGTACCCGAAGGTATAGGGGAAATTGTAGAAGCTCAGACCCGTGATGTAGAAGTGCAGCTTCGACGCCCAGAACCAGGGGTCGAGCTCGTCTTCGGCGAGCGCGTCGCCGTACCAGCTTCGTTGGGCGTCGAGCATGAGTTCGCACAGGCGGTTCGCGCTGAGTTCCCCGTGCGCCCGTTCTTCGTAGAGTGCGCTCTCGAACTCGAAGCGCATCGGGATATTGAGAAGGAACGCAGCCGCGTCCTGGAGGCGCCCGTCAAGGACCGCACGCTTGTCGCTTTCGCTCGCGGCATCGTCGCTCAGCACGGCGTCGATCACGAGCTGTTCGGCGAACGTCGAGGCGGTTTCCGCGAGCGTCATCGGATAGACGCGAGACCAGGGCTTCATGTCGCGCATGACCCAGGAGTGCCACGCATGTCCGAGCTCGTGGGCGAGAGTGGAGACGTCGCCCAAGGCACCGTCGTACGTCATGAAGACACGCGATTGACCGATCACGGAAGACGACGAACAGAAGCCACCCGGGCGTTTGCCGACGCGCGGTTCCCAGTCGATCCACTTTTCGTCGAACGCCTTCACTGCGAACCTTGCGAGCTCCGGGTAGACGCGGTCGAAGGAAGCCACGATCCGCTCGCGGGCTTCGTCGAAGGCGACCCGGGTCGCGGGTTCTCCCGGCGCGGGCGCCTCGAGATCCTGGAATCCGAGGCGTTCTCGCCCCGCGCGGCGCGCCTTCTCGCGTAGGAAGCGGCGCGGGATTTCTGCCCGTTCGCGCGCGACTCCGAGCATCGCTTCGAGGGTTCGTTTCGACACCGAAGAGTCGAACAGAGCCGGGGAAAGAAAGTGCTCGATTCCGCGGCGCCGGTAGAGCGTGAGTCGGGTGCCGGAGATCGCGTTGAGACAGGCCGCCGTCGTGCTCGAGACGCTCTCCCACGCGGTGTTGGCGCCGCGGAGAGCGGCGCGCCTCACGTCGGGGTCGCCGTTGCCGAGGAGACTCCGGGCGCGGGACACCGGCAGACGCTCCGTCGGTCGGCCGGGAACCTCGAGGTCGAACTCGAGGGTGCCCGAAACCTGGTCGTAGAGACGCCCCCAGGCGGACAGGCCGGTGACGTCGAGGTCGGCGGCCAGCGTTTCCAGGTCCGCATCCATACTGAAGCGCGCGCGGTCCCGTGTTCGCCCAAGGAAGTGCGCGATCGGGGTGAGGCGCTCCGTCTCGAGGAGGGCATCGAAGTCCGCGTCGGCCGTGTCTCGGAAGACCGCGCGAAGCCGCACGAAGATCTTCTCGAGTTCGGCGCGCGAGGCGGCGAGGGCCGCGGTGGCGCGCTTCACGTTGTCGTCGCGGGCGTCTGCGGCGCCGAGACAGCCGAGGTACGAACCGAGATGGCGGTGCCGAGCGAACACGTCCTCGAGGCGCTCGAGGATCTCCGTCCAGGCCTCGTGGGTCGCCGGGCTGATCGCATCGGCACGGCCGACGTCGGATTGCAGGGTGTCGACGTCGATCGCGAGGTGATCTCGGAAGGCGGTGTACTCCGCTCCGCCGAACGAGGCGAAGTACGGCGTCATGTCCCAGTTCGGTTGGACGGTCACTGGGGCACGTCGGCAGGTTGTTCGAGGTTCGCGCGATCGAGCAGGGTCTGCACTGCGGTCCCGAAGCCGTGGGCGATCTGGTCGATCTCGGGGACGAGTTCGGTGTAGCCGAGGGCGCCGAAGTCGATGAGGTTGCGGTAGGTGATGACGGTGAGGTTCAAAGCGCCTCCGTCCATGATCGGGCCCATGGGATACATGGCCTCTGCGGTCGCTCCGTTTGCGTAGAGCGCAAAGGGCGGTCCCAGAACGTTCGAGGCGACGAGGTTCAGGGCGGGAGGGTGGTGGTCGGCGAGATTCATGTCGGAGTATACGAGCATGCCGCTTTCGACGAGGCGAGGTCGCGGCGGAGGCTTTGGGCGCAGGCTGCGACCCCGGCGAGACCTCCGGGACGTCCCCCGCTCCGACTCGGCTCGATGAAGACCACGGCCCGCGTGCGAAGAGGCCGGCGACGCCGTCCATGATCGAGTGATGGACTTTGGTGACGACCGAGACTTTGCCGCCCTCGAGTCCGTCGATCACCCAGACTTCCCAGAGGGGCTTCCGTCGATCGAGCGACGATGAGTTCGAAGTCGTAGCCGTTCGCTGCGGTCGATGGGTCGACGACCAGGGCGCCGACGACGTGCATGTGAAAGCCCGGAGTCTCGACGTAGAAGAACGGGGCACCGAGCCCACTCAATCTTTCCACTCACGCTTCCATTCAGTCGGTCGGGGTGGTTTCCGCGGGCCTCTCCGTTTCGGACTCCGCTTCGGACTCCGGGAAGTATCGACGCGCGACCACCAATGACGTGACGACGAACGCGAGTACGAGCGACCCGAGCACGAGCACGTCAGGGGTGAGCAGCTGATCGACCGAAGTCAGCTTCGCAAGCGACTGTGAGAAGGCCACAGTCAGCACCAGGCCCGGAATGAGGCCGATGGCCGACCCGAGAAGGTAGTCGCGAAACCGGATCCGCGTGGCCGAGACCGCCCAGTTCATCGGCGGGGCGAGAAACAACACGAACCGCAGGAGCATCACCGTGCGCACGCCGTATTTCTCGAACTGTGAATCGAGTTGCCGGAGGGCTTTGAAGCGTTCGATCAGTGCTGTGCGAAATGCGTCCCGGAAGACGTAGCGGCCGATGAGGAAGCACGTCGACCCCGCGAGCATCGCGCCGATCCAGCCGTAGACGACGCCCATGACGCCGCCGAAAATGATCCCGCCCAGCGCGACGGTGATGAGTTCGGGCGCGTGGATCAGGGCGCCGACGACGAAGAGGGCGAGAAATGGGAAGGGCGCCCACGGCCCGAGCTGATGAAAGTAGTTCTTCGCCGCCTCGACGTTCTGCATCCAGGAGAGATCCACGTTCTTCGACAAGATGTAGACCAGCACGGCGAACGCCGCGATCTTGAAAAAGCTCTTCAGCATGATGGTGCGCCCGCCCTCGGAGGCTCGGGCGTGAGACGAAATCCTTCATACCGCCGTCGGCAGTTGCGATCCACCTCGATCAGCGAGAAATAGGAGAGGATGCCCGACCGCAAGGGCAAACACGGAGAGGTCAATGGGCGTACGAGACGATGGTGGTTCCAAGCCGGCCAGTGCGGCGACCCGTCAGGCCAACGAGGCGGTTGCTGCGAGCCTCCCGCTGGACGATCCGGTGGACTTCGAGTTCGCCGATCGAGGATTCTTGGCGACCTCCGACAAGCCACGCATCGAAATGGACGACGGTCGTGTCCTCTGGGACTTCGAGCGTTTCTCGTTCCTGTCGAGCCCAGCCCCGGATACGGTGAATCCGAGCCTCTGGCGTCAAGCAAATCTCAATGCCCGCCACGGCCTCTTCGAAGTCGCGGAGGGAATCTACCAGGTTCGCGGTTTCGATCTGGCGAACGTCACGTTCATTCGGGGCAAGACGGGCTGGATCGTGATCGATCCGCTCACGTGCGCCGAAACGGCCCGGGCTGCGTTGGAACTCGTCGACCGAGAGCTCGGGAAGCGGCCGATTCACACGGTCATCTACACGCACAGCCACATCGACCATTTCGGAGGCGTGCGCGGTGTGGTCACCGATGAGGATGTCGCAGCAGGGCGAACGGCGGTCGTCGCGCCCGAAGGATTCCTCGAGGCGGCGGTGAGCGAGAACGTGATCGCCGGCGCCGTGATGGGGCGTCGCGCGACCTACATGTACGGGAACCTTCTTCCGACGGGGCCCCAGGGGCACGTGGATGCAGGGCTCGGGAAGGGCACGGCGCTCGGATCCGTGGGGCTCATAGCGCCGACGGAGTCGATCACGGCGACCGGTGCGGAGCGCGTGTACGATGGCGTCGAGATCGTCTTCCAAATGACGCCGAACACCGAAGCCCCGGCTGAGATGAACTTCTATTTTCCGCAGCACAAGTCGTTGTGCATGGCTGAGAACTGCACTGCGACCCTCCACAATCTCTACACGCCGCGCGGGGCACAGGTGCGCGACTCACTCTCCTGGAGCAAGTACATCGACGAGTCGATCGAGCTGTTCGCCGACTCGTCGGACTCCGTCTTCGCGAGTCACCATTGGCCGCGCTGGGGACGGGATACGGTGCGAGGTTTTCTGACGAAGCAGCGCGATCTGTACCGCTACATCCACGATCAGAGCATGCGGATGGCGAACCAGGGCGAGACGATGCTGGAGATCGCCGAACAGCTCGAAGTCCCGGACAGCTTGGGCACCGAGATGCACGCTCGGGGCTACTACGGCACTCTGAATCACAACGCGAAGGCCGTGTACCAACGCTACCTCGGCTGGTTCGACGGAAACCCGGCGCATCTCCACGGCCTGCCGCCGGTTGCTGCCGGCAAGAAGTACGTCGAGTTCATGGGCGGCGCGGCGGCGACGCTCGAGAAGGCGCGGGCCGCCTTTGAGGCGGGGGAGTACCGATGGGTCGCCGAGGTCGTGAACCACGTCGTGTTTGCCGACCCCGACGACGAAGAGGCGAAGGGGATGCAAGCTGACGCCCTCGAGCAGATGGGCTACCAGGCAGAATCCGGCCCTTGGCGCAGCTTCTATCTCTCGGCGGCCCAGGAACTGCGGCACGGGATCGATCGCGCGTCCGCGCCGAACATCACCGACAACGCCGGCGGGGTTCTACCCTCGATGTCCGTCGGGATGATCTTCGACAGCATGGCCGTGCGTCTGAACGGTCCGAAGGCTGCGGACCAGAGAATTTCTGTGAATTTTGATTTCACGGACACCGGGGAGAAGTTCGTCTTGCGGGTGGAGAACGGTGCGCTGTCTCACACGCCGAACAAACAGCTCGGAGGGGCAGACGCGACGATGCGCCTAAAGCGCACGGCCCTCGATGCTCTGATTCTCGGGCGCACGCCGTTCGATCAGCTTCTGGCGTCGGGCGATCTGACGATCGAAGGGAAGGCCGAGTCGCTACTCGGCCTATTCGGTCTGCTCGACAACTTCGATTCGGCGTTCCCGATCGTGACGCCCTGACGAGGCACGCCCGCGTCTGGAGAGTCGCTTGATGAAGTCGGCGAAGTGGGTCGCCGCCTTCGCGTGGCCGCGTTCATTCCAGTGGCCGTCGCCCTCGAAGTAGTGGCCCGAGCCGAAATGCATCCTCGCGAGATTGACGGCGGGAAGGTTTCGCTCGCGGAGCGACCGCATGAGCGGACGATCGAACGGGGAGCCCCGGCTGCCGGGAGGAATCAGGACGACGCCGTACTCGATCTGCGAGGCGTTCGAGGCCTCGCTCAGTCGATCGATCGCTGCGAGGCTCGGTTGAATGACGGTGTTGCGATCGGCCTTCGCCGCACTGGCGAACGCCTCGAGCCCGGCCCTTCCGCGTCGTTGCGCCAGTTGTCGCTCTGCGAGCACCCACCCGACGGAGTTCGTGCGAATCCAATCCACCCACGGGGTCGCGAGGAGTCGATCGCGATAGAGGCGATAGCCCCCGACGACTTCGACCCGTTCGTGACGCCGGTTGAAGTCGGCCTCGATGTCGTTGAGGGGGAACAGCGCGGTGACGACGAGGTCGGGCTCGAACTTTCGGATGAGCTCGAGGCCGAGAAGGGTCTCCTGCTCGGCCCCGTAGCCGGTCTGCGCGCCGTTGATGACGCCGATCCCGACGGGGTTCAGATCGGCTTGGATCCGCGAGGCGAAGGAATCCTCTTCGGCGACGCCGAGGCCGAAGGCGAACGAGTCGCCGAGGAGCAGCACCCGTCGGGGATACCGAAGCTGGGCTTCCAGGTTCGACTGGCGGAGGCCGTTCTCGTCGATTCGCACTTCGACGTCGAAGACCCCCTGCCGAATCGCGCGGCCCTCGTACCCCGGATGGTGGATGTACCCCGCCGCCTCGTGCGGCGAGAACGCTCCGCGGGCCCAGTAGTTCCCGTTGATCTCGTGGCTGCTGAGCGAGAATCTGAGGAAAAGCTCTGAGATCAGGAGTGCGGCGCCGATGATGCCGACGACGAGCAATCCCGCAGAGAGTGGGCGCCGACTCATGAGGGCAGCAAGCTATCCCATCTCGCAGCCGCTGACACGCGGAATATTGCGGGATACAACGGGCTGGCATGACTTCTTCCCTCGCCTGGCTTCTCGCACCCGCGGTCCTGACGGCGGGGTTTTCTCTGCCCCTGGTCGACCGCCTCGTGTTCTTTCCGGATCGCGCGATGCCCGACACCCCTGCGGGGGTAGAGGACCGCTGGATCACCACGGAGGACGGCATCCGAATCCACGCCTGGTACCTGGCGGCGCCGGAGCCGGATGCGCCCACGGTTCTGTGGGCGCACGGCAACGGTGGGAACATCGGAGGGCGCTATGAGGTGCAGGCGACGCTCGCGCGGCGGGGTCTGAACGTGCTCGCGTATGACTACCGCGGGTACGGAAGAAGCGAAGGGAGCCCGAGTGAGGCCGGGGCCTATCTCGACTCCCATGCCGTCTTCGATTCGCTGACGGCATCGGGTGTGCCGGCATCGGAGATCGTTTGTCTGGGCGAGTCGCTCGGCGGCGCGGTCACCATCGAACTCGCGATGGCGCGGCCGTGCGCCGGTGTCGCCGTGGTCTCGACCTTTACGACGATCGCCGACGTGGCGCGCAGCCACTATGGCCCGCTCGCGTTTCTCGCGGCGGGTATCTTCGATTCGAAGGCGCGGGTAGGAGGCCTTAGGGTGCCGTACTTCGGCGCCCACGGGGATCGCGATGAAATCGTCGACTTTGCGCTGGGTGAAGCCCTGTTCGTGGCGGCCCCGGAGCCAAAGGAGTTTCTCCGGATCGACGGGGCGGGGCATAACGACATCTTCCAGTACCCGCAAGTCGCCGATGGAATCGCGGCGTTCGCCCGTCGGGTCTCCCATATTGCCCGGGAAGAGCCGAGCCCGTAGGTTTCAGGGGAAGGAGATTCCTATGGCCGGTACTGCCGTCAATACCCTCGAGGGGCTCGATCGCGAGCTCGAAACCATTCTTACGTCATTCGACACGAACTACACCTGGAACTACGCGAGCGTGAAGGATGGCCTCGGCCAGCTCTACGAGAAGGCGAAGCGCGAGCAGTGGAACAGCACGACGCAGCTCGCGTGGGATACGAACGTCGATCCCGAGAGCGAGATCGTTCCGGATGTCGTAAACCCGCTCAGCGACTACGGTCCGTACAAGAAGCTGAATGTGAAGGAGAAGGGGCGCCTTCGTCACGCGCAGATCGCATTGCAGCTCTCGCAATTCTTGCACGGGGAGCAGGGCGCGCTGATCGTGGCGTCGCAGCTCGTCGGTGGCGTGCCGTGGATCGAGGCGAAGTACTATGCGGGCTCCCAGACGATGGACGAAGCGCGCCACGTCGAGGTGTTCAGTCGGTACGTTCGCACGAAGCTCGAGTGGGAATGGCCGATCAACGACAGCTTGAAGGAACTTCTCGACGCGACGATTCAGGACAGTCGGTGGGACTTCAAGTATCTCGGCATGCAGATCATGATCGAAGGGCTCGCGATGGCGGCCTTCGGGAACCTGTTTCAGTTGACTCAGGAGCCGCTCCTGAAAGAGCTCCTGCGCTACGTGATGCGGGACGAGGCGCGCCACGTCGCGTTCGGCGTGCTCTCCCTGCGCAACTACTACGACGACATGCCGGCGAACGAGTTGAAGGACCGTGAGGACTTCATCATCTACTCGTCGGAACTCATGCGTGATCGCCTGGTCGGGAAAGAGATCGCGAACGCGATGGGCTGGCCCGTGGATGAGGTGCAGGAACTCGTCTTGAATTCTCCATCCGGCGTGATGTTCCGCAGCATGCTCTTTCAGCGGATCGTTCCGAACCTGAAGAAGCTCGGGCTTCTCACGCCACGTGTGCGTGAGGCGTACACGCGTATGGGTCTGATCCAGTTCGAGGATTTCGATTCGGATCAGGCCGACCGCGAGCTCGGCTTCCAGTAGGCTTAGGAGCTCAGTAGGTGACGCCGGTCTGGGTTGGGTCGTAGTAGACACCTAGCGCCGTCGTTCCGCCGGAGCTGTCCAGCGAGAATACAACCTGGCCTAAGCCGTCGTAGACGCACACCGTTCGGTGCGGCGTCCGGGTCGAGGTCGGGGGCCTTGTGCGCGCAGTAGCCGAGCCCGAAGACGACGGCGCACCCAAGCGTGAGCCCAAGGTAGAAGCGTCGCATCCCGTTCTTCTAGCGGGCTTCCGATCGATTGGGATACGGAAGGGGCATGGACGTATTCGAAGCGATGGAGACGTGCCGCGCCATGCGGTACCTGAAGCCGGATCCGGTTCCCGAGGATTCGATTCGCAAGGTGATCCACGCGGCGACACGCGCCTCGAATCCTGGCAACAGCCAGGGGTGGGAGTTCGTCATTCTCCGAGACCCCGATGCGAAGGCGCGGATCGCAACGGCCCTGCGCGACGTCATGCATCCGATCATCGACGAGATGGCGGCAGGCGACCCGAGCGCCGGCGGGCGCCGCATGTACGGCAGCGTGAAGCACCTGATGGACAGCTTCGAGATGGTTCCGGTCTGGATCTTCGTTTGTGGGCGGGTGGTCTACCCGCGTGAGAACCCCCTCCCGGAACTGGTCCCGGCCGCGGTCTACCCCGCGTCCCAGAACCTCATCGTCGCGGCGCGGGCTCTGGGGCTGGGCACGACGTTTACGACCTTCCACACGATGGTCGAACCCGTTGTTCGCGAGGTCCTGGAACTGCCCGACGAACTGAGGCTGGGCGTGATGATCGCGCTGGGGTGGCCTGAGCGGCCCTTCGGCCCCGTCCGCCGGAAGCCGCTCGACGAGGTCCTCCACTGGGATCGCTGGTAGCCCCGCGCCCGGTAGTGGCTCGCGTGCCCCTATCGTGCACATCACAAGCCCACGCCTCGGAGTCGGGCCTGCCCAGCGGGGGGTGGCTCGACACGGGGGTCGGTCCTGATTAGACCACGGGCATGAGTTTACGAGGCACCGGTCAGGGCGGCCCCATCATCAGGGCGGCTGAAGTCGTAACGGTTCTAAGCGGAGCGGGTTTCTTCAGCCCGAGCTTCCTGCGCGGCGTCGCCGCCGGTTCGAAGAAATTCGGGACGACGACGGCCGGCGGGTTCTACGGCAGTGCCCTGCGGAATCCCGACGGGATCGGTCTCATCGACGATGCCGGTTCGCTCACGTTCGGGGAGGTCGATCAGCAGTCCAACGCGATTGCACGTGCGCTGCGAGAGGTGGGGGTGAAGCCCGGCGACGGGGTCGGCCTCTTCGCTCGGAATCATCGTGGTTTCGTTCGGGCGCAGGGCGCTCTCGAGAAGCTCGGTGCCAACACGCTTTTGCTGAACACGGGTTTCGCCGCACCCCAGCTTCGCGAAGTCTGCGAACGCGAAGGCACTCGGGTCATTCTTTACGACGAGGAGTTCCGTTCGGTCGTCGAAGAAGGGACGCCCGATGTCACTCGCTTCGTCACGTACAATGACTCGGAGTCGCCCGAGACCACGCTGGATCAGCTCATCGCCTCGCACGACGGCTCGGAGATCGACGCTCCGCCGAAGCCGGGTCGCACGACGATCCTCACGTCCGGCACGACGGGCACGCCGAAGGGGGCTCGGCGTGAGGCGAAGGCCCAGAGCCTGGATGCCCTGATCGGGCTCATGGGGCGCATCCCGATGTGGGTCGGAATGCGGACGCTCGTTGCGGCACCTACGTTCCACTCCTGGGGCGGCGTGCATCTCCTGACGGGCTCGAACATCGGCGCGACGATCTGCTTGCGTCGACGCTTTGACCCGGAAGACACCCTGAAGACGATCTCGGAGCTCAAACCCGAAGGTCTGATCGTCGTCCCGGTGATGATGCAGCGAATCCTCGAGCTCGGCCCGGATGTCATCAAGAAGTACGACACGTCGTCGTTGAAGATCGTCGCTGCGAGCGGCTCGGCCCTGCCGGGCGAGCTCGCGCTCCGCTGGATGGACACGTTCGGGGACAACGTTTTCAACCTCTACGGCTCGACCGAGGTTGCGCACGCTTCGATCGCGATGCCGGACGAGCTCCGCTCGGCGCCGGGCACCGCGGGTCGCCCGCCGCGAGGCGTCGTCGTGCGGCTCTTCGACGAGAACGGCAAGGAAGTGCCTCAGGGCTCGACCGGGAGGATCTTCGTCGGCAACGACAACCAGTTCGACGGCTACACTGGCGGTGGGAACAAGGAGTTCATCGACGGGCTGATGTCGAGCGGCGACGTCGGTCACTTCGATGAGAACGGCCTCTTGTTCGTCGATGGTCGCGATGACGACATGATCATCTCCGGCGGTGAGAACGTCTTCCCGCGTGAGGTCGAAGATCTCCTCGCCAATCACGATGCGGTCGTCGAGGCTGCGGTCATTGGTGTCCCGGATCCCGAATTCGGTCAGCGCCTCAAAGGCTTTGTGGTTCTGAAGGATGGCGGCGGCGCGGACGAATCGATCCTTAAGGACTACGTGAAGACGAACCTGGCCCGGTACAAGGTGCCGCGCGAGATCGTCTTCCTCGACGCGCTCCCGCGAAATCCGACGGGCAAGGTCCTGAAGCGGCAGCTGATCGAGGAGTGAAGCACATTTCAGAGCCGCGGCTCGGCCAACTGGAGCCACTGTTGGTTGCACTTCGGAAGGTTGATGGCCTCACCGAGAAGAAGCGGGGCGTCTTCTATCGGAAGTCTCATGCGTTCCTCCATTTCCATGAAGATCCGGCCGGCTTGTTCGCGGACGTGCGGCTCGACGCAGCGGAGTTCGCCCGCTTCGACGTGCCCAAGCGCCGGGGGCAGAATCGGCTCGTCTCGAGGGTCCGTGCGGCGCTCCCCTGAGGTTTCCGAGCGCGGCTTTCGCACCGCCTTTGGGAAACACGTGTTTCGGAGGAGAATGGGAACCGTGGGGGAGGCGGGCGGTCTGAGGCGGGGGGCGTGGCATGCGCTCGTGGTCGTTGCGTTCGGGCTTTGCACGACCCCGGCGTACGCCCATTTCCTCGACCGGTTCCTGCCGTTTTCTCCCGAGCAGTCCGACCAGTGTGCGTCGGGTGATTGGGCCGGGCACCGAAATCGTCTCTACGACGCCGGCGTCAATCTGACGGGCGACTACGCCGCGTCGTTCCTCGGGAATCCCGTCGGCGGGCAGGCTCGTGGGTTCGCCTACGCGGGCATGTTCACGCTCGGGGTCGACTTCGACCTCGAGAAGCTCGTCGGTTTCACTGGTTCGAGCGTCTACACGTCGCTTGCGTGGGCGACGGGGCGAAGTCTGTCGACCGAGTACATCGGCAACGACTTCGCGGCATCGACGATCTTCGGGGGAGACTCGTTGCGGCTCTACCGGATGTACGTGCAGCAGAAGGTGTTCGACGGCGACGTCGTCTTCCGCGCCGGCCGGATCGTGACCGGAAACGACTTCGCGGTTTCGCCCCTCTACAACGTGTTCCTGAGTCTCTCGATGAACGGGAATCCGGTCAGCCTTCTCTTGAACGACTCGGCGTTTCAGGCGATCCCGCTCGCGGCGTGGGGAGCGCGGGTGGCTTACGCGCACGGCGACTCCGGCTGGTACGCACGCTTCGGAGCCTACAATGGCTCCGCCCGAGAACTCGGTCTCGGTTCGGCGCACGGGGTTGATTTCGGTTTCGATCCCGCCGTCAGCACACTGCTCATCGGGGAGAGCGGCGTGAAGGTTCCGGCGGCGACGGGCGCGCTCGCGGGCCAGTACCGAATCGGCGGTTACTTCGACACCGGTGCGCTGCCGACGCTGGCCGATCCCGATGAGACTGGGCACGGGCTGTACACGGTCTACGCGCTCGTCGATCAGCAGCTCACGCAACACGAGAATTGCGATGATCCCGCGCGGGGCCTTTCGGCCTTCGCCGCCTTCGCCGCTGCACCACGGCAGGAGCTGAGTCTGATCTCGTACTTCGGTGCGGCCGGGCTCGTCTACAAGGGCCTGATCGACGGGCGAGGCGACGACCAACTCGGGATCAATCTCGCGTACGGGGCGATTAGCTCCGCCTCCGAGGGCAGCTACGAGATGGCGACCGAACTCACCTACGTCGTCGCGGTCACCCCTTGGATGACCGTGCAGCCCGACGTCCAGGTAATCGTGCACCCCGGGATCCCCACGACCCTCGTCGTGGGGGGCGCGATCAACATGGGTTTCTAGACGGCCCCTGATCGCGCAGGGTGTCGGAGATCGTGAGCCCCGCGGGGTCGTCCGCTGTGTGCTGGATTCGACGGCCAGACGAGATCCTGCGCGTCGCCCGGTTCAGATCGATTTGGCCCGCTTCGAGGACAACTCGCTCGAGACGCTGTTCACCAGCCCGTTCGTACCAACCGTGGTAAGCGATCTCGACGGGGTTCACTCCCTGTTGAAGGAAGGCCCGTGGGGCTTCAGCGGAACCAGGCTCGAATAGTCGTCTCTCCCTCGCGTCTCACTCAATGAAGGCAGTGAGAAAGAGGAAAGAGAGGACAGAGTCATGGCAGATGCAGCAACACTGGTGGCGCAGGTGCGCCGGGAAGTCGAACCGACCGAGGTCGGAATCACGCAGCACCCGTACATCGAAACCGTCTCCTCGGGTCGTGCGACCATCGAGGGGCTGAGAGCGCTGCCCGGCCACCAGTATCACGTCATGCAGAGCATGATCCGCTCGTCCGAGCGGCTGGTCGAACGGTTCGGCGACACGGAGAACGGCCCCTTCTTCCGGCGACGTCTCGAAGGTGCGAAAGCCGCCGCCGAAGAACTGCCGGACTTCGCCAAGGCGCTCGGAATGTCGGAGGCCGACCTTCGAAGCTTTGAGCCGCGCCGCGGCGGGTTCACCTACGCCACTTACTTTGCCTGGCTGGCGGAGCAGGGCACCGCCGCCGAGGTCGCGATCGTGTCGCTCGTGAACCTCCCCGTGTGGGGCGCAGCGTGCGGTCGATTGAGCCGCGGGCTCTACGCCTTCTACGGCCTCGGCCCGAAGGACACGCGGGTGCTGAGTCGGTTCGCAGCGATGCCGACCTCGTCCGATGAGATGCAACGCATCGTCCAGGACGGATTGGATGAGGGCGTCGCACCAAAAGCTCTCGCCCGCGCCGCTCGTCTCGTGGAAGAGTACGAGAAGGAGTTCTGGGACGCCCTGGCCGAAGTGGACGATGCCTACCGAGCCTGGCCGCCGGCAGCCCAGGCCGCGCAGGTCGAACACGCGGCCGCCTGATCGCGGCGCCGGGGTGCTCGGGTCGACCGGGGCTTCAGCTCAGGTCGACCCGCACGATCGTCCCACCGCCGGGTCTCTCGAGGCAGAGCGCGTCGCCTCCGTGGTGGCGAGCGATCTCCCGCACGAGGGCGAGGCCCAGGCCGACGCCTCCGTCGCGTCCCTCGGAGTGATCCGCGCTTCGGTAGAACGCTTCGAAGATTCGTTCGCGATCTTCGGGGCGGACCCCCGGGCCGCGGTCGGCGATTTCGATGCGTCCACCGCGTTGTCCGAGAGTGTGAACGGACGCCTCGATCTTCGAACCGCCGCCGTGTCGCTGTGCATTCTGTAGGAGGTTGCGAATCAGCCGCCGCAACAGCCGGGGGTCGCCCTGGACGACGGTGGTCTCCCCGCTCGTGTTCGCATCGAGGTGCGCGCCCTCCTCGGCGAGGATGCCGAGAAGTTCGACGGGTTCGCGTGGCTTCGCCGGGGCGCCTTCGAGCTGCGCCGTTTGCAGAAGATCTTCGATGACCTCGTCGAGCTCCCCGATGTCGGCTGCGGCCTCGTCGCGGAGCCCGGGTGAGGCCCTGGCCGATAGTAGTTCGACGGCGACGCGCAGTCGGGCCAGGGGTGTGCGCAGTTCGTGGGAGGCGCTCGCGAGCATCCGTCGCTGTGTCCCAACGAGGCTATCGATCCGCTCGGCAGCGTTGTTGAAGCTCGTTGCGAGTTCGGCGACTTCGTCGCGTCCTTCGACGGCCACGCGGGCGGATAGGTCGCCTGCGCCCAGTTTCTCGACCCCGGCGCGCAGTCGTTCCAGCCGCCGGGTGATCCGGCGCGAGAGGGGAAGGGCCCCGAGCGCGACGATACCCGCGAAGACCAGGAGGCCGACCGGCCAACGGTAGGAGCTGCGAAAGTCGTCGTGGCGCAGGGAGAGCGCGAGCCAACGTCCGTCCTCGAGCCGCACGGCGAGCCCTGGTGGCCCGGGGCGGCGGATCCAGTGGGCGGGCCCGCGGTCCGTCACGGGGGGGCCGACCTGTTCGCCTGTGGAGGCGAGGGCCGTGCCATCGGCGGTCCAGATCGTCGCATCGAGTCCCAGCCGGTCTGCCTGCTGGTCGAGGCTCTGCTGCAGTTCGGGGCCGGTCGCCGGCAGCTCGCCGGCTACCATCCGGGCGGCCGCGGTGATCGGACGCGGGGGCGGTCGGCGAGACCGGTAGACCCAATCGGGAATCACCGCCACGGCGATCAGGAGCAGGGTGATCGCGACGAACGCGAAGTAGATCTGGTGGTAGAGGCGCCTCATTTGGTCAGTCCTGCGCTCGCCCCGATCCCCGCCCTTGTGCCGCGGCGGGCGAGGTCCAGTCTGCCCGCCGCTTCGCCGCGCCGTTCGACTTCGAGGCCATTCTCCCCGAGGCACGTTTGGAGCATTCCGGCGAGACGCAAGTCTTCCTCGATCAGCAGGATTCGCTCGGTCACCGGTTGCTCATGCCACGGACGCCTAGTGGTGCCAACGCTCGGCCATCTGCGCGAGCTCGACCCGTCGCTCGGGGGTGAGGCCGCCGGCGACGTCAGCCAACGACGTGAGGATCTGCTCGGAGGCGACCGTCATGTCCGCGAGCTTCTCCGCCCGCACTGTTTCGAGCGCGGCGCGGTCGGCGTCGGCGCCTGTGATCGCCGCGACGAATTGCTCGGCCGGGACCCGGCCGATGAGGCTCAGGACGAGCCACTTCGGGCCGCCCGATGCGCCGAGGAGAGTGGAGTACGTGTTCGGGTCGAAGCCACCGTCTCGCAATCGGGAAAGGGCCCCGCGTGCAGCACGGATCGTCAGCTTGGAAGGCGTCGGAGGTCCGAGACAACACGAAGCGCGCCTCGTGTTCCCCTCGCCGCCCTCGATCGACCTCAGAGGTCGTGAGTGGGGTGCTTCAGAGTGAGTCCGAGGCGTTCTTTCATACGAGTGTTCACCACCCGCTTTCCGCGCGCGGTTCGAGAGTCGGCAGGTTCTGCCCACTTGGGCTCGGGGGCGCCGGTGGCGGCCGCGATTGCGGCGACGACCTCGCGGCGGGTCCGGTGGTCGTCGTCGCAGACGTGGATCACTCCACGGTCCGATGCCGGGAGACCCATGGCAGCCAGGACCGCGCCCGCGGCATCATCGAGATGGATGAGATTCGTGGCCTCGAGTCCGTCGCCCGGGCGTACGAGGTCCGGGTCGCGTACTCGGTAGATCCGTTCGAGTTCGCGACCGGGCCCATATAGCCCGGCGAGCCGCAGCAGGGTCCAAGGAGTGTCCGAGTCGGAGAGGCCGTCTCGAAGCGCAGCTTCGGCCTCACGTTGCACGCGCCCCCGGGGGTTCTCCGGCCAATCCTCGGAGGTTTCGTCGATCCATCCGTCGTGCGCTGAGAGCGCGGACGTCGACGAGGTGTAGATCACGCGCTCGAGTGGCAGCGCGCTGCAGGCGCGAGCGATCGACTTCGCACCTTCGACGTAGAGGCGTCCTCGATCTTGGTCGCCGGACGGGGCGTAGCAGAACACGGCGACGTCGATGTCGCGCAGAAGCGATTGAAGACGAGACGCGCTGTCACTTACAATGTCGAATCCGACTACCTCGACACCATCCGGGTGGGGTCCAGCGGCGCGCCACTCGCCCGAGCGCGTCGTCGCGATCGCGGAGAAGCCGGCGTCGGCGGCTCTTCGGGCGATTTCGGCGCCGAGCCAGCCCGCGCCGACCACTGCCATTTTTTTGTTGGACTTCGTCACCTCGGGTTCGCCTCTCGTCGAACCGTACCCGAGATCATCTTCGGAACGCACGTGCACACTCCGGTGGGTATCGGGCGCAGACGAGGGGGGGGTGGTGCATCGACGACCGGCTTGGCACGGGGAACGCCGATGATTTTGAACAGATCGCACTGGTCCTTGGTTCGGACCGGCCGAACATGGGCCCGACCGCGCCAGAGCTCGCTGACGAGAGGCCCCACGGGTCATGGGCCATGACGAGTACTTCGACAGAGAACCGGTGAGGAATCGCTGCCGCCGTCAGCTCGTCGGGAGCCATCTTGAGTCAAGCTCCTAGATCGCTTCGACTTGGATAGGGATCCCGTTCAGTACCGCGTTGCCGGAGTGCGCGTCTACCTGTGCCTCGTCGGTGAGGTCGTTTGAAGAGACACCGGCATTCGCACGGGCGACGCCCAATCGAGTCTTCGTGTCGTCATGCCCCCAGCCGTGGGGGAGGCTCATCACGCCCGGCATCACGCTGTCGGTGACCTCGACCGGCGCGTCGACGCTGCCGGTTCGAGAGGAGACGCGTGCGTTCTTTCCGTCGGCGAGGCCGAGCCGCGCGGCATCTTCGGGATGGACGTGCAGGGTGCAGCGCGCGCGACCGGACACGAGCCCGGGGATGTTGTGCATCCACGAGTTGTTGGAGCGCAGGTCGCGCCGACCGACGAGGACGAGACTGGCCGAGGTTTTCTCGGCGTCGAGTCGCGCACGAACCCGGTCGAGATCGGCGACCAACGGCTCGGGGGTGAGCTCAATCTTCCCGGACGGCGTCTGCAGGGCCTCCGGAAGTCGCTGGCCGAGCGGGCCCAGATCGACCGCGTGGCCAGAGACCGCGAGCGTCGCAAGGTTGAGTCCGCCGGGATTCGAGCCGAAGGCGTCGCCGTAGACTCCGGTGCGCAATTGGAGGTCCAGCATGCGCTCAGGACCGCGGTAGCGAGACGTCTGTCGGCGGATGTCGTCGGCGTCGCGTCCGTGGATCGGAGAGTACTCGTTGGCGACGGCTTTCTGGAGAATCTGTTCGAAGACGAAGTCGTCGAGCGCGTCGATGTCCGCGTTCGGTCCCTGTCCGGTCACGATGCCGGCGAGGCGCAGAAGGATGCGCCACTCCTCCATCTGGCCCTCGGGCACGTCGAAGATCGGTGGCGAGAAGCGCGCGAAGTTCCGCACGGCGAGCTGCGTGAACGCGAGAGGGTAGTGGGGTTGTTCAAGAGGCGACAGTCCCGGAAGAACGACGTCGGCGTGGCGCGTCGTCTCGTTCAGATAAATATCGACACTCACCATGAACTCGAGGCTCTCGAGGGCCTTCTTCAGGCGTGCGCCGTTCGGCGTGCTCAGAACCGGGTTGCCGCAGATGGTGATCAGGGCGCGGATTTGGCCGTCCCCGGGTGTTTCGATTTCCTCGGAGAGGCACGCAACCGGCAGCTCGCCGCAGGCCTCGGGAAGGTTGCGCACGCGACTGCGAAAACGGCCGAGGCGCATTCCGCGCCCGGTTCCCGGCTTGCTCTGCGCGTTTGCGGCACCGATCGCCGCCTTCGTGAACAGCGCGCCTCCCGCGCGATCGAGATTGCCCGTGAGTACGTTCACGACATCGACGAGCCAACTGGTGGTCGTACCGAATTCCTGGGTGCACGTGCCGATCCGCGCATACACCGACGAGGTTTGTGCCTCGGAAAGCTCGCGTGCGAGTCGTCGAATCTCGTCGGCCTCGATGCCGCAGACGTCGGCCACCGTCTCCGGCGAATAGTCGCGGACGAGCCCGCCGATCTGGTCGAGGCCGTTGCACATCTCGGCGAGGCGACCCGGTGCCGCACGTTCTTCGGTGAGCAGGGTGTGAATCACACCGAGCAGGAAGAAGACATCGCGCCCGGGTCGAATGAAGTGGTGCTCGTCGGCGGCTTCGGCGGTTCGCGTGCGGCGCGGGTCGAAGACCACGATCTTGCCGCCCCGTTCTCGGATCTTCCGTAGGCGCCCCTTCATGTCCGGAGCGGTCATCAGACTGCCGTTGGATACGAGCGGGTTTCCCCCGAGGATCCACAGGTGGTCGGTGTGGTCGACGTCGGGGATGGGGACCGAGAGGCTCCCACCGAACATCAGGCCCGACGAAACCTGCTTCGGCATCTGGTCGACGGTACTCGCGCTGTAGAGGTTGTGTGTCGCGAGCCCCTTCAGAAGCACGCGTCCGTAAAGCCCGTGGCCGACGTGGTGTGCGGACGGATTGCCCAGATAAGCCGCGACCGCGTCACGGCCGTGCTCGTCCGCGATTCGAGGCAGGTTGCGATCGATCTCGGCGAAAGCTTCGTCCCACGTCGCTTCGACGTGCTGGCCGTCTCGTTTTATGAGGGGACTACGGAGTCGGTCCGGGTCGGCATCGAGTGCGCCGATGGCCGCGCCCTTGGGGCAGATGAAGCCGTTGCTGAACGGGTCGCCTTCGTCTCCGCGAACCGAGACGACTGCGCGTCCACGTGTCTTGATCTCGAGATTGCAGCAGGCCTCGCAGAGCGGGCACGTGTGGAAGTGGGTGGACTCCGTGTCGGTGGTGCTCACTGGGTCTTCTCCTTGGCGGCGTTCGCTCGTGCGACCATCTTGCGTGCTCGGTTGATGTGCGGTGCGTCGACCATCGCACCCTTGTAGACGAAGGCCGCTTGGCCGCGCGCGAAGGCTTCGGTCGCGGCATCGAGAAGCGCGTTCGCTTCCGTGACCTCTTCTTCGCTCGGAACGAAGACCCGGTTGATCGTCGCGATCTGGTTGGGGTGGATCGCTCCTTTGCCCGTGAAGCCGAGCTCGGCGGCTTCACGCGCCTCGCGCTCGAGTCCTTCGTCGTCGTGGAAGTCGAAGAACGGCATGTCGAGTGGGTCCATGCCGGTCGCGGCCGCGGCGAGGAGACAGGCGGATCGTGCGAACGAGAAGACATCGGGTAGGGACCCGTCGTCGTTGCGGCTTCGACGAGCGCCGATCGCGTTGGAGAGATCCTCGCTGGCCCACATCATTCCGCAGGAGCGCAGGCTCGCTTGCGCGATGCGGCGAATGTTCAGGATCGCTTCGGGCGTCTCGGTTGCGAGCAGGATGAGGCGCACGGAGCCCCGTGGGCGGCCGACCATGGCTTCCAGATTGGTGAGAGCCCCGTCGATGAAGCGAATGTCGTCTTCGCTCCGCACCTTCGGGATCATGTAGCCGTCCGGTGCGCCCCGCATGGTGACGGTCAGGTCGTCGAGTGCGAGCCCGGTCTCGAGCGGGTTGATGCGCACGAGCTTCTCAGCGCCGCAGAAGTCCATCTCGAGAAGGGTCTCGCGGACGATCTCTCGTGCCTTCGCCTTGTGCGCGGGGACCACGGCATCTTCGAGGTCGAGGACGAGGGAGTCGGCACCTGCGGTCGGTCCCTTGGCGAGTTTCCTCTCGTCGTCGCCCGGTACCCAGAGGAGCGAGCGGCGAAGCTGCGGTGCGGCGGGTGTCGATTCTTGTGTCGCCATCAGCGAAGGACCTCCTGCGGGTGGATGAGACGAGGGGTATCGTGGTGCCCATCCCCAGGCAAGCTTGCGCCGCCGGGACCCTTCGGCAAAGCTCCCCCGCGTGCCGCGGCGCTCTCCGCGGCGTTTTCCAGTGTATTTCGGAGGTGGTGGTTTGGAGTATCGGACGATCCAGTACGCCGTCGACGACGCGGTCGCGACGATCACGTTGCACCGCCCCGACAAGATGAACGCCTTTACGTCGAGGATGTGTCACGAGTTGCTCGATGCGCTGGATCAGGTCGACGGAGACGATGCCGTCCGCGCGGTGATCGTGACCGGTTCTGGGCGCGCCTTCTGTGCCGGAGCGGATCTGGGATCGGGCGGCGGTAGCTTCGACAACACCGATCGCGCGAGCAAGCCGACGATCGACACGCACCGTGACGAGGGCGGCCTTCTCACCCTGCGTATCTATGACTGCAAGAAGCCGATCATCGCGGCGATGAACGGCGCCGCCGTCGGGGTCGGGGTCACCATGACCCTGCCCATGGACATTCGGATTGGTGTCCCGGGATCCAAGATGGGTTTCGTCTTCGCTCGGCGTGGGATCGTGCCGGAGGCGGCGTCGAGCTGGTTCCTGACGCGAGCGGTGGGAATCCAAACCGCGGCGGAGTGGGCTTACACGGGGCGGATTTTTCGCAGTGAGGAGGCGCTCGAAGCAGGCTTGCTCTACAAGGTGGTCCCGCCCGAGGAGCTGCTGCCGACGGCACGGGGCATCGCCCGGGAGATCGCCGACAACACCGCCCCGGTCTCCGTCGCTCTCACCCGGCAGATGTTCTGGAAGATGCTCGGTGCGTCGAGTCCGCACGAAGCGCACCTGCTCGACTCGAAGGCCGTGTTCTGGACCGGCCGCCAGCCCGACGCCTACGAGGGCGTTCAGTCGTTTCTCGAGAAACGTCCGGCCAAGTTCTCGATGAAGCCGAGCACAGGCATGCCGCCGTTCTACCCGTGGTGGAAGGAGTGAGAGTCGCCGCCGGCTTCTTCCTGGCGGTGATTGTTCTCGCGCCGTCATCGGACGTGTGGGCGCTCGACGCCTCGAAGGTGGTCGACCTCTCGCACACCTACGACGCGGATACGGTCTATTGGCCCACGGACAAAGAAGGCTTCGAGTTCGAGGAGCTGAGCAAGGGCGTCACGCCGGGCGGCTGGTACTACACGGCGAACCGGTTCGCGACGGCTGAGCACGGGGGCACGCACATCGATGCGCCGGTCCACTTCGCGAAAGGAAAGAAGAGCGTTGACGAGATCGATCTTTCGTCGCTGATCGGACCGCTCGTCGTTCTCGACGTGACGGACGCCGTGCAGGAGAACGTCGACTACCGGGTGACCATCGCCGACGTCGAGGCGTGGGAGAAGCGCCACGGCGCGATCCCGGACGGCGCGATCGTCGTCATGCGAAGCGGTTGGGCGAAGCGTTGGCCCGACCGCGCGCAGGTGCTCGGTACTGCGGTCGCCGGCGATACGGAGAACCTGCACTTCCCGGCGTTCTCGAAGGAGGCCGCTACGTTCCTCATGGAGAAGCGCCGCGTGGGAGCGATCGGAGTGGACACGCCGAGCATCGACTACGGCCCATCGAAGGACTTCATCGTTCATCAGATCGTGAACGGCTCCGACAAGGCTGGCCTCGAGAATATCGCGAACCTCGAAGCCGTGCCCGATTCCGGCGCGACGATCATTGCATTGCCCATGAAGATCGGGGGCGGTTCGGGCGCGCCGGTGCGCGTCATTGCGGTTCTCCCCTGATCCCTGAACTTAGGAGCTACGAAGATGCGTATTGGAATCGGAATCGGTGAAATCGGCGGAACGCCCGCGACTGTGGACGGTCTGATCGGCCAGGCGAAGCAGGCGGAGGCGGACGGCTTCGCGAGCGGATGGTTCGCGAACATCTTCGGATTCGACGCGATACTCGCGTGCGCGCTCGCGGGCCGTGAAACCAGCACGATCGAGCTGGGGACGGCGGTTACGCCGAGCTATCCGCGCCATCCCACGGCGATGGCGCAGCAGGCGATCTCGGCGAATGCCGCGTGCAGCGGCCGGTTCGCGCTCGGCATCGGTCTCTCACACCAGATCGTGATCGAGAACATGCTCGGCCTCTCGTACGCGAAGCCATACAGCCACATGAAGGAGTACGTCGAAGTTCTGAACCCGCTGTTGCGCGGCGAGGCCGTCGGGCATCAGGGCGACGAGTTCAAGATCATGGCGCAGATTCAGGTCGCCGGTGCGCCGGCCCCGTCTTTGTTGATCGCGGCGCTCGCGCCGAAGATGCTCGCGCTCGCCGGCCGGGAGACGGCAGGCACGATTACGTGGATGACGGCGACCAAGACGCTGAAGGATTACACGGTCCCGCGGATCACTGAAGCTGCGGCGGCCGCGGGCCGACCGGCGCCTCGCGTCGTCTGCGGTCTGCCGATCGCCGTCTGCAACGACCCCAAGGGCGCGAGAGAGAAGGCGGGCAAGGCCTTCGAGATCTACGGCACGTTGCCGTCCTACCGCGCGATGCTCGACCGCGAGGGGGCTGCAGGGCCGGGCGACGTTGCGATCGTCGGCGACGAAAGCGACGTTGGCGAGCAGCTCGACCGGCTCGCGGAGGCGGGCGTGACCGACTACCTCGCCGCGCCGTTCTCGGCCGACGGCGCTGGTCCCGAGTCGCTCGAGCGTACGCGTGCGTTCCTGATCAAGCGCGCGAAGGGGTAGGGAGGGCGGGCGTCGCCTACTTCTTCTTCGCGGGAAGCGACGAAGTGTAGGCGCCGCCTTCGTCGACCCACTGCTTCAGGGCTGCGCGGTTCTGAAGCCGGGCGGGGCGATGAGGACCATGAGTCCCCCGTCCTTCATCGTCCCGCAGCACATGTTTTGGCGCTCTCGGTCACGCGGCACGGGCGCTCGGGATCGACCGCACGACGCTGTACCGCACGATGAAGCGCCTCGGCCTCGAGTAGGAGCCTGACCCGAGATGGATCGGTGGCAGGTCGTCGTGAGTCATCTTGGGTCAGGCTCCTAGTGCACGCGTGCGCGGGAGCTAGTAGAGTCCCCGTGTATGAAGACGCTGTTGTGCAAGGAGTTCGGTCCGCCCGAGAGCTTGGTGCTGGAAGATGTCGAGTCGCCGGAGGCGGGCCCCGGGCAGGTTGCCGTCGACGTCCGCGCCTGCGGGGTCAACTTTCCCGACGTCCTCATCATCCAGAACAAGTATCAGTTCAAACCTCCTCTCCCGTTCGCGCCCGGAGGCGAGATTTCGGGCGTGGTGAAGGAAGTCGGCGAGGGGGTCACCGGCTTGGTGGTCGGCGATCGGATCCTCGCGTCGACCGGCTTCGGTGGGTTCGCAGAAGAGCTCGTGATCCCGGCGAGCCATGCGGTGCCGATTCCCGACTCGATGGACTTCCCGACGGCGGCCGCGTTCCTGATGACGTACGGCACGTCGTACTACGCGCTCAAGGATCGAGGTCAGATCCAGCCGGGCGAGAATCTCGTCGTTCTCGGCGCGGCCGGGGGCGTCGGCCTCTCGGCGTGTGAGCTTGGTAAGGCGATGGGCGCGCGCGTGATCGCGGCGGCGTCGAGCGATGAGAAGCTCGCGGTCTGTCGCGAGCATGGTGCGGACGAGACGATCAACTACTCGACCGAGAAGCTGAAGGATCGGATTCGTGAACTCACCGGCGGCCAGGGAGCCGATGTCATCTACGATCCCGTCGGAGGCGACTACTCCGAGTCGGCGTTGCGCGCGATCGCCTGGGAAGGACGTTTTCTCGTGATCGGCTTCGCCGCCGGGGACATCCCGAAGATCCCGCTGAACCTCACGCTCTTGAAGAGCTGTCAGATCGTCGGTGTCTTCTGGGGGGCGTTCGTCGGCCGCGAGCCCGAGCGAAACAAGCAGAACACGCGCGAACTCTTTGAGATGTTCGCGGCCGGCAAGGTGAAGCCCTACGTGTCGTCCTCGTATCCGCTGGCCGAGGCGGCCGGGGCGCTGGACGAGATCGGCGGGCGCCGGGCGAAGGGCAAGATCGTCGTCATCCCGTGACGACCGCGTGAGGTCGCGTATCCCTGGAAGGGCTGGCTCGGCTGGGATTTCGTGGGCAAGGCGATGAAGGGTGCATCGGGTCGATCTTCGGTCGCGATTCGAGTTGAGCGGTCCGAACCGAGAGGCGACCGTTCGGAACTACGTGGAGTGGTTGGTCGACAAGAAGATCGACGCCGTTCTGTTCCCCGCGCAGGAAGAGCTCATGCACGTTCGCGAGGGTTTCGACGGCCCGCAGGGAGCGTTTCTGGAAGCGCTGAACCTCGGTAGGCCAGGCTTTCGGGAGGTCGCGGCCTACCGGGCCCCTCTTCGCCGAGTCTCTCTACCTCTGGTCGGATCCGGGGCTCGATCACGAGCTGCCGGTCTGGATCAACGGCTACCGGCTGTTTGCGCCCGCCTCGTAGCTAGCGGGGGTTCGGGCCGACGAGCTTGAATTCCACGGTTCGGCCGTCGGGGTCGTTGGCGTAGACGGAGATTCCGGGTCCCGTCGCGCCGTAGCGGTCGGCCGGGTCTCCGTGCGGGATCCCGCGTCGGTCCAGCTCTGCCACGAGCCCGCCTGCATCGCTCGACGCGATCTGCAGGCAGAAGTGATCGTAGAGGCTCTCGCCCGGGCCCGCCTCGGTTTTCCAGATTTTGCCGTCGACGATGTCGATGAGCGCCGACCCGGCCCGCAACTGGTAGAGCCCGATTTCCTTCTGGATCTTTTCCACGGCACACCCGAGCCCGTCTCGGTAGAACACGAGAAGCTCTTCGAGTCGGTCGGTGCGCAGAACGATGTGGTCCAGCCCGCGAATGGGTATCGGCAACATGAGGATCCCATTACACCCATTGATCTATGCGTCCAGACACCGCTAGCCTGCGCGGGTCATGCCGAAGGCGCACGCAAATGGGATCGAGGTCCAATACGAGACGTTCGGAGATCGTGGCGCAGAGCCGCTTCTGATCCTCCGGGGGCTGTCGACTCAGCTCATCCACTGGGACCCCGACTTCTGCCGCGGTCTCGCGGACCGTGGGCACTTCGTAGTGATCTTCGACAATCGGGACGTCGGCGAGACGACCTGGTTCGATGAGGCCGGCGTCCCGGATCTCGGTGCGCTGATCGCGGGGGAGGAGATCGAACTCGCGTATCGCCTGGATGACATGGCCGACGACACAGTGGGCCTGATGGACGCCCTCGAGATCCAGACGGCCCACATCGCGGGAATCTCGATGGGTGGCATGATCGTTCAGACCGCCGCGGTGCGACACCCGTCGCGCGTCCGGAGCCTGACCTCGGTCATGTCGAGCACCGGCGGACCAGAGTTGCCGCCACCGTCGCCCGAGGCCATGCACGCGCTGATCGCGCCGGCGCCTGAAGAACGCGAGGCTTACGTGGCACACACGGTGCAGACCCAGCGGGTGATCGGAAGTCCGGGCTTCCCGTTTGACGCGGCGAGAGAGGCCGACGTCGCGGGCCGGGCGTTCGATCGTGCTTTCCATCCGGCGGGGGCCGCCCGGCAGCTCGCCGCGGTGCAGGCGCAAGGAGACCGGCGCGAGAAGCTCCGCGCGCTCGATGTTCCGACGCTGGTGATCCACGGATCCGGCGATCCTCTGATCCCTCTCGCCCACGGTCAGGACACCGCCTCCGTGATCCCGGGGGCCGAGCTTCGGGTGATCGAAGGGATGGGGCACGATATTCCCCGCGGGGCCCACGGCGAACTCATCGGTGCGATCGGTTCGCTCACCGCGCGGGTGGACGGCAGGTGAATCCGGTGGGCAGGATGGTCTTGCCTGATATCGGGGTGCCCGGCAGACTGCGAAATCCTCGACCGCGGGTGCAAGAGTCGAGTTCACCACGAGGGAGAAGCGTATGAAGCTCGGATTGTTCCTGCCGATGATCGGGGAGGCTGAAAAGCTCCGGGATTTGCTGATCACCGGCGCGACCACGGCAGAAAAGGTCGGCTTTCATTCCTTGTGGTTCCCCGAGCACGTCGTTCTCGTGGACGAGGCGCGCTCGAGGTACCCCTACTCGGCCGATGGATCCCTCGGTCTCGGCGTACAAGCCGGGATGCTCGAGCCGTTCGCCGCGATTGCCACCGCGGCGGCGGTGACAGAGCGAATCCGGCTCGGAACGGGCATCTGCCTAGTCCCGCAGAGGTCGCCGATCTACACCGCAAAGCAAGTCGCGGACTGCGATGTGTTGTCCGGTGGGCGGATCGATTTCGGTGTCGGAATTGGCTGGCTCCGGGAGGAGTTCGATGCCCTTGGCGCCGACTTCGACGAGCGGGCCCACCTTTGCCGCGAGTATCTCGCCGCCATGAACTCGCTGTGGACCGACGAGGTGTCGCAGCATCAGGGCAATCTGCTCGTCATTCCGCCCGTGCGGATGTATCCGAAGCCGATCCAGAAGCCGCATCCGCCGATCATCTTCGGGGGCGAGAGCATGAACGCGCTGCGACGTGTCGCGGATCTCGGCCAGGGCTGGTTCGGGTTCCACCTGGACCCGAAGGAGGCGGCGGAGCGTGTCCACGTTCTGAACGGCGTTCTCTCACAGCGCGGTAGACGGCCCGATTCGATCGAAGTGAGCGTCTCGCCGTACCTGAAGCCGAACCGGGACGCGGAGTCGCTCGAGGCGTACGCCGCCGCGGGCGTCGACCAGGTGATCCTCATGGCCTTCGCTTCGGAGGTCGATGCGCTGCGCGACGAGATCGAGCAACTCGCGGGGAACCTGATGGACACCGCGACTCGCCTGCAGACGACGCCCCGTCCGCACCACTAGTCAGCGACCAGACGCGGCCGTTAGGCCGACGGGTCGATGATGAGCTTCACGGTGTCGGTCTGGTTCGAGAAGCTCTCGAAGACGTTCTGAACTTCGTCGAGCTTGTGCGGGCGGTGAACCAGCGGACCGACATTGATTCTGCGTGACGCGATCGCGTCGAGAGCTTCCTCGAAGTCGTGCTGAGTGTAGGCAATCGACGGTAGGAGGGAGATGCCCCGGTTGAACCAGTGGCCGGGCGTCATCTCGGCGGGTGAGTGGTACGACGCGACCAACACGACGCGTCCTCCGACGCGGGCGAGATGCGCGGCGCGCTCGATCGACTCCGGTCGTCCGCTTGCCTCGAAGACCACCTCGGGGCCGCCGCGGGTGAGATCGCGGATTCGGTCGTCGGCTTGATCGTCCGAGGTGAACGCACCGAGCCCGAGAGCATGGGCGCCCGCGACGCGATGAGGGCGTGAGTCCGTGCCGAACACGAGTGCGCCCTTCTGGCGTGCGATGAGACCGGCGAAGAGGCCGAGCGGTCCGAGGCCGAGAACGCCGACCCGCGTCCCGGGCTTTACATCGGCGAGTTCGACCGCATGCCATGCGACGGCCAGTGGCTCGACGAGGGCGCCGAGCTGCGCTTCGAGCATTCCGGGCAAGCGTCGGAGCGAGCTCGCCGGCGCGGTGACGAGTTCTGCGAGTCCGCCCGCGCCGCCGCCACAGCCCATCATCGCAGAGAGCCCGGGCCCGCAGAGGTTCGCCTTCCCACTCGTGCAGAGCTCGCAGCGGCCGCAGTACGGGATTGGAAGCACGGCGGCTCGGTCCCCGGCGGTCCATTCGCGGACGCCTCGCCCGACTTCGACCACGGTACCGGCGAGCTCATGCCCCAGGATTGCGCCGTCTGGGAGGAGGCGACTGCTGTAGATACTGTGGTCGGTTCCGCAGAGTCCGCATGCGGACACCGACAAAACGACCGTATTCGGCTCGGGAACCGGGTCGGGGACCGTCTCGACGGAGAATCGCCCGCCGCTGAGAATAGCTGCTCGCATGGGAAGGTCGGTTCGTCCATACTCTCCTGCCACTCACTCTTCCAGCGCCTCGCCCAACGACTGCTCCAACAACCCCCGAGAAACGAACGATGCCCAGGCCCCGCGTCCGTCTCATCAGCCGACGGTTTTCTTTTTTGCCATTGACGTCCCGGATCCTTAGAATCTGAGTCTCCTGATGCGGAATGTCATGAAGCTCGGGCTCCTGGCCCTGTTGGGGGTGGCGTTCGTGTTCGGGGCGCGATTGCTGGGGCTGGACGAGTTGCTGACTCTGGATGGGATGCGCAGCTGGGTGGACTCCTGGGGCAACCTCGGGCCGGTTGCATTCATCGGGATCTGTACCCTCGGGATCGTGCTCTATCTCCCCGAGAGCTTGCTGCTCACCTTCGGCGGCGCCTTGTTCGGCGGCTGGCCTGCCTTCGTCTACGGGTGGATTGCGACCGTCATCGGCACGACCGCGACATTTCTCATCGCGCGGTATCTGGCGCGAGACTACGTCCAGCGCACGTTCGTCGAGAAGAGCGACTGGTTCGGGCGACTGGACGCGCGGTTCTCGCAGAACGGGTTTATCTGGGTCTTTCTGCTCCGCACCGTTCTCGGCCTGGCGCCCCCTCTGAATTGGGCGGTCGGCGCGACCAGCGTCCCCTTCGGCAGCTACGCCGCGGGGACCGCTCTCGGCGTGATTCCGAACGTGGCCGTCTTCGTCTACTTCGGGGGCTCCGTAGCCGTGGCGATCGAGAACGGAGACTGGCTGACCCCGCAGGTCCTGATACCTGCCGGCCTGGTGGCAGGTTTCCTCGTCGTGGGTGTGCTCGTGGGCCGACGACTCCTCAGCGAAGACGAGGCGTCGTAGCAGGTTGTTGAAGAGCTCCGGACCGAGTGAGGTCCGCCGGTTGCCCATCGGGGCGGTCGGGCGTGCCGCATCGATCCATTTCCGCGTACGGCTCTCGATTTGGGCAGTCGGAACGGGCCCGGTAGGGAGCTCCAGCCGCGCGCGCTCACAGCCGTATGTGCCGAGCAGGGCTGCGGCCACCAGCGCTCTGCCGGCGGAGGGGAAGGACCGGATTCGCCTGGATGCCATGCCAAAGGGAGGGTCATCAATTCGACGGTGTGGCATGATTCTGACAGGGGGCGGAAAGGTTTGCCGCCTGGTCCTTCGGTATCGCCTCCAAGTTCTTTAGCGATTTCGGGCTCTGACCCTCCTGTTCCAAGTTGGAACGGATCTGGCTTTGTGTGCCGGTGGGGACCGCATGGGGACGGTCCTATGACCATTGAGGCGCCAGAGCCCGGACGGAGTCCGCCACCCAGGCTCGGCGCAGGATAGGAGAGGACGATGCGGGCAACGGCTTCGGCACGAGGAATGACGGCGATGGCGACCACGAGTGAGGCGGTCATCGGCTCGATTGCGGCTTCGACACACGCGGAGCGAACGGGCAGCAACGCCCGCAAGGCCCACGCTGGCACGCGAGGGAGTACCCGCTCGAATGCCACGGCCACCCGCGGCGAGCCCAAGCGCGCCTCCACGCGAGCGACGTCCGCGAAGGCGAAAACCGCCATTCACTACCCGGAAGAAGAAGTGAAGAACCACCTGCCGCTGGTCCGCCAGGTCGTCCAGCGCATGCTTGCTCGTAAGCCCCCCGAGATCCCGACCGAGGACCTCATAAGCTGGGGTACCATCGGCCTTCTTGACGCAATGCGTAAGTACGATTCGAAGCGCGAAGCCTCCTTCGCCACGTATGCGCAGTACCGGATCCGCGGCTCGATTCTGGACTTCCTCCGCCGCTGCGACTGGTTGCCGCGGAGCATCCGTCAGAAGTCGCACGACATGGAGGCCGCGACCCTGCGCCTCGAGCGCCGCTTCGGACGCCCCCCGGGCGACGAGGAAATCGCCAAGGAGATGGACCTCTCCCTCGGCGAGTACGCGAGCACGGTCGCGGCGCTCGGATCGTCCACGATGATCGCCCCCGGCGATCTGGCCTTCGGCCGCGGGGAGGAAGTTCTGACCGATGACCACGAGTTCTCGGACTCGGGCGATCACGGTCCCATGAAGAACGTACTCCAAAAGGAGCGCGTCGTGATCCTCGGCCGGGCCATCGAAGCCCTGCCCGAGAAGGAACGGATCGTCGTCTCGTTGTACTACTCCGAGGGCCTTACGATGAGGGAGATGGCGGATGCCATGCACCTGACCGAGGGCCGGATTTCGCAGCTCCACAGCCAGGCCATGGGCCGTCTGCGCAAGGTTCTGGCCGACACTCGGCCGGAGATCGCCTTCGATAACTGAGAATTCGGACTGCCTGGGCCAGATATGGCCCAGGCGTCTCTCCAAATAGAGCGTCGCCGCGCTAAACTTGTCTCGGTTTCCGACCGATGAAGCTTGAGATGCGCACGCGGCGTACAGAATTGTCCGGCTGGCAAGACCCTGAAAACGAGAGCTGCGAGTCCGCCACGGACCGGCCCCCGGAGAACGCCCTGGAGGCTGCCGCGGCCCGTGCCGTTCGGGTCGGAGAGCTCCGCCGTGCCCTGGCTGCCGGGACCTATCGCCCCGATGCCGGGAAGGTCGCTCAGGCCCTCCTGAAGTCCCTCACGCGTCTCGCCCTCTTCGGCGACGACCACTGAATCTCCCCGCCTTGCGTGGCGGGTAAGGCGACGGTAGCCGGAGAGGAATGGCCGGTTCCGATAGATTTCTCGTGGGTTGCGCGCAGATGTGCGTCTCCGACGACAAGAACCGGAACCTGAGCGCCGCCGAACGGCTCGTCTCTGATGCGGCTCGTCGCGGCGCCCGGCTGGTCGTACTGCCCGAGATGTTTCTGTGGCGGGGCCCGGAGAACGACATTCCGGCAGCAGCGGAGACCCTCGACGGTCCGTCGGTCGCTCGCCTGGCCGCCCTCGCCCAGAGTACGAGTGTCACCCTGGTCGCCGGCTCGTTCTACGAGCGCTGCGCGAGTGGTGGCCTGCCGTTCAACACGACGGTGGTGTTCGGCCCCGACGGGGGCCGGCTCGGAGTCTATCGCAAGATTCATCTCTTCGACGTTTCGATTCCGGGCCGGGTCGAGGCTCGTGAATCGGACCGGATGCGCGCGGGGGACGACGTCACCTGCGTCGACACGCCGCTCGGTCGGCTCGGCCTCAGCATCTGTTACGACCTGCGGTTCCCGGAGCTCTACCGCCGGCTCGCCGGCGACGGTGCGACGATGGTCTGCGTACCGTCTGCATTCACGCACGCGACGGGCGCGGCGCACTGGGAAGTTCTGCTCCGCGCCCGCGCGATCGAAAATCAGATCTACGTGATCGCGCCCAATCAGGTCGGACCGACGAAGGACGGCCCCCAGGTGTGGGGAGGATCGTCCATCATCGATCCCTGGGGTGCAGTGCTCGCGCGCGCGTCCGACGTCGAGACCGTCATCACCGCGGAGATCGACCCGCAGCACCAGGCCGACGTTCGCGCCGGGCTCCCGTGCGCGCAGCACGCCCGACTCACGTCGGGTGGAGAATTGAAAAATCGTGTCGCTTCGTGATCCGAAAGCACCGGTGAAGCCGTTCTTCCGCGTGGTCACGCCTGCGGAAGCGCGGGAGTCGTTCGGGCGGGTGGGCAGTGTCGGCCGTGAGACCGTTCGGGTCGAGGAGTGCGCTGGACGAGTGCTGGCGGAGACGCTCTACGTGCCCGAGGATCAGCCGAGCTTCGACCGCGCGCACATGGACGGCTACGCCGTGCGCGCGCGAGACACATTCGGCGCGTCCTCCTCGATCCCGACGTACTTGAAGCTCTCCGGTGCGGTGGAGATGGGTAAGGCGCCGGAAGCCGCGTTGCGCCGTGGATGCGCGATGCGCATCGCGACCGGCGGGATGCTCCCCGAAGGCGCCGATTCTGTCGTGATGATCGAGTACACCGAGGAAGTCGCGGGCGGTCAGGTCGAGGTCCAGAAGTCGGTATCGCCCTGGGAGCACGTGATCCGGATCGGCGAGGACATCGCGGCAGGTGCGGAGGTCTTTCCGGTCGGTCGGCGTCTGCGTCCGCGCGACGTCGGTGCCCTCACGGGAATCGGCGTGACGTCCGTGCCGGTTTACGCGCGGCCTCGCGTCGCGCTGATCGGGACCGGCGACGAGGTCGTCGATCCCGCGACGACGCCGAAGCCGGGTCAGGTGCGCAACGTAAATCAGTACTCGCTCTGCGCGATGGCGTCCGACGCCGGCGCCGACGTGCACGACCTCGGGGTCTGCCCCGATGAGCCGGAGACCTTCGAGCGGCTCCTCCATCAGGGCTTGGCGGAAGCGGACGCGGTCTGGGTCTCCGGTGGAAGCTCGGTCGGTACGAAGGACATGACTCTCGACGTCATCGCCCGCGTTCCCGGCAGTGAGATCGTGTTTCACGGGATCTCGGTCGCGCCGGGGAAGCCGACGATTCTGGCGCTGGTCGAACGCGCGGATGGCGGGGTTCTCCCGATTCTCGGTCTCCCCGGACACCCGGTGAGTGCACTGGTGATCGGGGATGTCTTCGGGGTGCCGCTCCTGCGTTGCCAAGGGGGTGAGCCCGCGTCCATCGCGTTCTCGCCGCGGAGCACGAAGAGAGCTCGCCTCGCGCGAAATATCGATTCGTCGCCGGGGCGTGAAGACTACGTTCGCGTGCGCTTGCGCGGCGAGGCGGGGGAGAGTCTGGCGGAGCCGCTGCCCGGCAAGTCCGGCGCCGTCTTTTCGCTGGTACACGCCGACGGGTACGTCGTGGTCGACTTGAACCGCGAGGGCATTGAAGCCGGCGAAGAGATCGAGGTCGTTCTCTTCTGAAGGAGGGTCGCCATGGGGCGTAAGCGCTATCTCAACAAGCAGCCGCTCGAAACGGCCCGGTCGGCGCTCCTCGCGGCGACGCGGCGGCTCACCACGAGTGAAGTGGTGCCCGTCGACAACGCACTCGGCCGGATTACGGCGGAGGCGATCTTCGCGAAGAGCAGCGTGCCGCACTACCATGGCGCCGCGATGGACGGGATCGCGCTTCGGGCCGAGGATACGTTCGGTGCGAGCGAAGGGCGGCCCATCACGTTCGAGCACGGCACGCCGGAATCGGCTGAGCGGCCGTTCACGTACGTTGATACGGGCAACGCGCTCCCGCCATGGGCGAACGCGGTCGTGATGATCGAGCGTGTTTTTTCGGGCGACGCGCCCGAGGGAAGCGCCGCGCCCATGGGCAGCGCTCCGGCCGTGAGCGCGGACGATGGATGCTGCGACACCGAGACTCCCGAAGAACACGCCGGACACAGCCACGGCGATGCCGCGTTCGCTTCGGAGCCGGTGGATGGGACGAGCGCGCAGACGATTCATCTGCGCGGCGCTTCGGGGCCCTGGCAGCACGTGCGTCTCGTGGGCGAGGACGTCGTGGCCAGCGAGCCTCTCCTGCCGCGAGGGCACCGCGTGCGGCCGTACGACATCGGCGCTCTTCTTGCGGCGGGCGTGCACGAGGCCGCGGTTCGTCCGCGGCCGGTCGTTGCGATTCTGCCTACTGGCGATGAGCTGATTCAGCCTGGGGACGAGCTCCAGGCGGGTCGGGTGATCGAGTTCAACTCGCGGATGATCGCCGCCTTCGTCCGGGAATGGGGCGGCGAGCCTCTGCGCCTGGACCCGGTACGAGACGATCTCGACGAGATCCGGGCTCGGATCGGCGCCGGCCTCGCTGAAGCGGATGTGCTCTGCATCATTGCGGGCTCGTCGGCGGGCCAACACGATTTCACCGTCGAGGCGTTGTCCGGGTTCGGAGAGATCCTGGCCCACGGGATCGACGTGATGCCCGGCAAGCCCGCGAGCATCATGGCCGCGAAGGACTCACCGCGTGCGAGCGTCGCGATCGGCGTTCCCGGGTACCCGGTGTCGGCGGCCGTCATCTGCCGCGAACTGCTCGAGCCGCTGCTCTCCCACCTCGTCGGTACCGGGGTTCCCGATCGGCCCACTGTGAGGGCGATCGTTCCGCGGAAGTTGCCGTCCCGGCTCGGTCAGGAAGAGTTCGTGCGGGTGACGGTCGGCAAGGTCGCCGACCGTTTGATCGTGAGCCCGCTCGCGCGCGGCGCCGGTGCGATCACGACGATGGTGAAGGCGGACGGATTCGTGCGCGTTCCGCCGCTCGTGGAAGGTCTCAACGCGGGCGAGGACGTCGACGTCGAGCTTCTGCGTCCCTTGCAAGACGTTCTGGGCACGATCGTCGTGACCGGCAGCCACGATCTCACGCTTGGTGTGCTCGAGGACGTGCTGAAGTCGGAGCATCCCAACTACAAGCTCGCGACCAGTTCGGTCGGGAGCCTCTCAGGCTTGCTCACGCTCGGCCGCGGAGAGGCGCACCTCGCGGCAACGCATCTGCTCGATCCGGACACCGGCGTCTACAACCTGCCCGACATCGAACGGCTTCTCGAAGACGTACCCGTCGTGACGGTGAACCTGGTCGTACGAGAGCAGGGGCTCATCGTTCCGCCCGGCAATCCGCTGGGGCTCGAGAAGATCTCGGATCTCGCGCGGGAACGTGTGCGCTTCGTGAACCGGCAGTCCGGCGCGGGCACTCGCGTACTGCTCGACTATCTTCTCGAGCGGGACGACATCGACCCCGACGCGATCGTCGGGTACGAGCGCGAGGAGTTCACGCACATGTCGGTGGCGGTCGCGGTTCGCAGCGGCCTCGTCGACGTGGGGCTCGGAGTGCAGTCGGCGGCGGTCGCTCTCGGCCTGGACTTCGTTCCGGTCGAGCGGGAGGACTACGATCTCGTTCTGCGCGCCGACTTCGCGGAGAGCGCCGCCGGCAAGGCTCTTCTGAGCGTGATCGGCGGAGCGGCCTTCCGGGCCGCAGTGGAGAAGCTCTCGGGCTACGACACCTCGCGAACCGGCCAACAAAAGTAGATTTTCTCCCGGCTCCGAAAGTTCTCGCCAACGCACTCACTCCAAAAGCCGGAGGGCAGGAAGGATGGAGACGCACGGCTTCTTCTCGATCTTTGCCGTCGACATTCCGATTCCGGCGAAGAGCCACTCGATCAAGCGGGACCAGAACAACGGCTACGTTGCGCACCTCGCGAAGCTGACGGCGCGCCCGGCCTCGAAGACGGTGCCCGTTGCGCTTCCCGCCGCCCGCGGGACGGCGGACCCGACGATCACTGGGGCGACGCTTCGCTTTTGCAGGCTCGCGGACGGTTCTTCCTGGTCGAGCGTCTCGCTTCCTGCAGCGAACTGGCGTGGCCTGGGCTTCCCCGCCGGGAGCAAGGGCTACCGGTACAGGGGCGATGGAACCCTCGCCGACCCGTGCCGGTCGGTGACCCTGCGGGGCCGGGTCATCAAAGTGACCTGCAAGGGGGCGGGCGCCTCCGATGCGCCGGCGCCCTAAAGCCTTCCGGTCAGCTCGGCCGGCGCCGGGTTCGAACTGGTCGTCGGTACCGATCGATACTGCGCCGAGTCGTCGGCGAATACGGCCGCGCTCATCAAGAAGAACAGCGCCGTGACGGGACTCTTCAAAGCGACTCGGGCGAACGCGCCAGCGAGTTGCCCGAGACGCCCGCCCCGCCCCCTTCCCCGACGCCGCCCTACGGTTCGACGTCGAAGGCGTTCGTCGCGGGGCGGGTGACGTTGTTGCGCTGATCCGAGCGCGATAGGGAGAGCAGTGGCACCCGGACGGCCGGTGCCGTACCAGCTCTCCTTGGACGAAACGACGCAGACACGTGCCGCGCGGGCGATCGCGCTGCTCGTCATCGGAATCGGAGTTCTCGTGGCCTGCTCCGGCCTCGAGCGGCTGAATACGTGGTATCTGGCGAGCGATCAGTACGCGTTCCTTACGCTCGCCGAAGACCTTCGCGACGGTCGTCTCACCCGCACGGATCCCCTGTACGACTTCATGCCGGAGTGGAAGAAGGGCTCGTTCGACGCCCTCTCGCAGACCTACCATTTCCGCCAAGGGACTCTGCACTCGCGATACCCTCCCGGCTTCTCGGCGATGCTGGCTGTCGCGGGAGCAGCGTTCGGAGAACGGGGGCAGCATGGGCTCAATCCCCTGCTCTATTTGATCGTCTTCGCGGTCCTGGCGCGGCTCAGCTACGTCGTGCTGAAGGAGGTGGACGTCGTCGTGGCGTACGGCGCGTCGGCGGCAGTGGTCTGGCTTCTTCTCCTCCTCCCGACCGACGTTCATCTGTGGGGCATTACCGTTGCGCGCGATCTGCCGGCGCATCTGTTCGGGCTCCTCGCGCTTTGGGCAGCCGTGGGTAGGCGCTTCGGGCTTGCGGGATTCGCGCTCGGTGTGTCGTGCATCGTGCGCCCGGACTCGGCGCTGTATGTCGTTTCCCTGGGTGCGGTCGCACTCGTGCGCGGCGGTGTCTTGGCCGCCGCGGCGTGGGGCGCCGTCGGATTTGTTCTCGGGTCGTGGCCGTTGTTCGCCTACAACTGGGCGGTGTTGGGCCATCCGTTCTCGTTCACCCAGGGGTCGGAGTTCACGTGGTTCTTCGCCGCGTTGTCTCCGTTCGCATCCGTCGCGCATGCGGCGAACTTCGTCGTGCCCGCCGGGGGCGGGTTTCGAGCGGTGCACTTCTCGCGGACGATGGCCGGCAACCTCGAGCTGCTCGCGGGCTCGTTCGGGTGGTTCGCGTTGCCTGCGCTCGTGGCGGTGGGCTGGGGTCTCGTCCGCGCCCGAGTGCTGGTCGCGGCTTTTGTGCCGTACGCGATCGTCGCGACGATCTTCTACGGATTCTGGGGTCATCCGGATCCGCGCTACCTCGCGGGCGTCTCGCTCTGCTTGATGTCCCTCGTCGTCGCCGGGGTGGTCGTAGCGTGTCGCCGGGCGGCGGATCCGGCCTCGTCGACGCTGTGGCGAGTCGGGGCTCTCCTGGTTCTCGCTGCAGTCGTCCTGCGGACGTCCTTCGACGTGACGCTTCTGGACCTCCCGATGCCCACGCGGAGCGTGGTCGCGCTCTCGATTCTGACGGGCCTGTGCGCGTTGTTGGCGCTTCGGAACTCGCTGACGGACCGCCTTCGGCTCCTCGCTCCCATGGGAGTGCCGGTGCTGCTGATGGTTCTGGCGCTCGTTGAGGTCTTGGGGGGGACGGGAAGGCGGGACCCGTATTCGCGCGAGCAGGTCGCGCGAGCGAAGGGTGCCGTCGAAGCAGTCATGCCGGCAGGTTCGATCGTGATCACATCGCCGGCGCTCGGGCGCCCGGCCGAGAACATCACGCACTACACGGGCGTCCGAGCGGTCTACGCGACCGAGCTCGCGATGTTCGGGGTGCACCCAGGGCACGCCCCGTTGTTCCACAAGCTTCGTGGGCGGCGGGTGTTCTTCCTCCTGCCACCGCGAGTCACGAGCGCGGTGGCCGCAATGCCGCCGACCCTCCGCACGAAGGTCGTCCGCCGGATCCCCCCGAACGCCGGCCTCGACTGGTTTCTCAATCCGAGGAAGGCGCGCGGTGGCGCGGTCCTCCATGAGGTGGAGTTCGCCGACTCGTTCCTGCCGTTCGTCGAGGCGTACCGAAGTCGGGAAGACGCGTCTCCGCCGCAGGAGTGAGTCGGCTCAGTCCTCGACGTAGCCGAGAGCGCGCAGACTTTCGCGCAGCTTGCCTTTGGCCTCGAGCATCGGGTCGGGCGAGGTCGCCGCGACCAGAGACGACGGCCCGGCGGCGAGGAGTCGGTCACGCACGGTGATTGCGCTCGCGCCGCCGCTCGCCAGAAGGTTTCGGTTCTCGCCTGGGTCGACCGAGACGTCGAAGAGGAAGTCGCCGTCCGGGGCTGGCAGGAGATACTTCTTCTTGCTGGTGTTGCGGTGTTGGTAGAGCACGAAGCGCCCGTCGCGGTAGACGCGGGTCCCGCCGGGGCCTTCGGTGTACGCAACCTCGCGGTTCGGGCTCGCGGCAAACAAGTCCGCGACCTGCGGGAGCGCCGGCCCGTCACCTGCCTTGGCGCCGAAGTGCGTGAGTAGGGTGTGGTAGATGTCGGTCGTCGTCACCGGGAACGCCGCGCGTTCCGGCTCGTGCGTGCCGGGAGGGAAGAGGACGATCAGCGGGATGTGCTGCTCTTCGGATCGCGAGAGATAGCCGTGCCCCCAGAATCCGCGCTCGAAGAGGCCCTCGCCGTGATCCGAAGTCAGGATGACGATGGTGTCGTCGCGGAGTCCGGTGCGGTCGAGCTCGGCGAACAACTCGCCCATCGCGCGGTCGAACCGGCGGATCTGGCCGTCGTAGTGCGCGACGAGCTCGTCCACGTCCTCCTCGCCGAACCAATCCTCGAGGTCTTCGGTGCGCCACTTGAGCCACTTCCCGTCCGGCTTGAGGGCGGCGCCTTGCTTGACGCGATCCTTACGGTCGTAGTCGGGGTCGCCGAACTTCGCGAGGTCGCGGGGCTTCGCACGATAGGCCATGTGCGTGTCCATGTAGTGCAGGTACAGGAGCCAGGGCTGGCGCTTGGGTGCGCTGAGTTCGCGTAGGAAGTCCGTCGCGATGGCGTTGACCTCGCCTGCGGGGACGTACGGTGGCCGTCTCCGTTGTCGCAAGCGCTTCCAGTCGTCCCAGCTGAAGAACCGGCGGAACCCCTGGTCGAAGCCGGTCCGTTTGCTGACGTAGGGACTCGCCGAAACGCCGTAGCTGCGCACACCGACCTGATCGAGCCGTTCGGCCAGCGTGGTCGCCCGATCGACGAGGCCGCCCTTCCAGCGAAAGCCATTCTTGCCGGTCGGCTGCGTGAAAAGCCGTTTGGAGACGAGGGTGGAATACGGGAGTCCCGTGAACAGGTTCGAGATGCTCGGCCACGTGAAGCTGTAATGGGAGAAGGCGTTCTCGTAGACGATGCTCGAGTCGCCGAGGCTCGCGAGGAACGGCGTGGTCGGTTTCCCGTAGCCGTACGCTTGGAGGTTCTCAGCCCGTAGCGAGTCGCTGACGACGATCACGACGTTCATCGGCCCGCTGGGTGTCGTGGGCCGAATCGCGATCATGACGGCTCCCAGGACGGCGAGAAGTACGCCGATCCGTAGGGACAGATTCGCCAGACCGGACGCCATCGCCTGTCTGAACCATGGGGGTCGGCCCGGGTGCAACCTGCGCGGCGGGGTTCAGGCCTGACCTTCGTTGTACGACAGCAGTGCAGGCAGCACGACGAGGGCGGCGAGCAGGGCGGTGGCGATGACGACAGCCGAGACGAGCCCGAAACTCGCGATGCTCTTCCAGGGGGAGAGGAGCAGGAGCAAGAATCCGATGGCGAGAGCGACCGAGGTTCCGATGATCGCGCGCCCGGTTTCCGCGAGGGCGAGGCGCCCGGCTTCGGCACTCGACCGGCCGGCAGCCCTCCCACGGCGAAACGCGCCCAGGAAGTGAATCGCATCGTCGACGGCGATCCCGAGAACTACGGCCGCGACCATCGCGCTTCCCACGTCGAGGGGCACGCCGAGCGCCCCCATCGTCCCGAGGGTCACGAGGATCGGGAGGAGTGTGGGGACCATGGCGAGCGCACCGTCGCGGATCGACCGCAGGAAGCCCGAGACGACGGCGAAGATGATCAAGGCGGCGAGGCCGAAGCTCCGAAGCTGGGTCGTTCGGATTTCGTCGATCATGACCTGCACGACGGCGAGCGGTCCCGTGATGGTCATCGACCATCCCGCCGGAAGCTCTTGCGCAACGCGGGTCCGCACGTCTGCGAGAACGGCACGGAGGCGATCCTGCGGAAGCTTTGCGGCTTCGATGCTGATCCGCAGATCGCCCGTATCCGGGCTTCGGAGGAGATCGATCACCCCGCGGTCTGCGTTGCGCAGAAGACGCCGCAGCGACGCCACGTGTTGCGCCGCGTCGCCTGCCGAGAGGTCCAGTTCCTCGCGATGTGCGATGCGATTCAAGCGGCGCATCGGGTCGAGGAGGGATCGGGATCGTCCGAGGCCGTCGAGTCCGTCGAGCGAGGTCTTGATCCGCGAGGTCGCGCGAAGCCCGGGCAGCAGGGTGTCGCTCTGGCCCGTTGGCGGCTCGATGGCGATCTCAAGGGTGTCGGGCTGGCGCAGTACGCGGGCCACGGTCTCGGACCAGCGGACGACCTGACTGTCCTCGCCGTAGAGGTCTTCGAAACTTGCGTCCACGTGGAGCGAACGGAGCCCGAGGAGGGACAGCAAGGCTGCCCCCGCCGCCACGGTCAGGATAGCGGCGGGGCGCTCATGGGAGAAGCGGGCGAGCGCATCGAGGCTCTTGTGCCATTTGCCGGCGAGCTCCGGAGCGACGAGCCACTCCCGTGGGACGCGCAGGACGAGCAAGGGGAGGAGCGTGAAGGTCAGGACGAGTGCTGCGATCACCCCGAAACTCGCTAGGATCCCGAAGCGGGCGATGCTCTCGAGCGGGCTCGTCGCGAGAGAGGCAAAGCCGGCCGCCGTCGTGACCGTCGTCATGATGCAGGGGGGACCGACGTCCCGGCTGGCGGCGAGGATCGCGTCGGGAACCGGTCGTTCGTCGTAGGCGAGGATTCTCGCGACGAGATGGATCGCGTCGCAGACGCCCACGACGAGAAGGAGTGGCGCAAGCGCCTGCGTCAGGCTGTTCTGCGGCCAACCGAGCCATCCCATCAGGCCGAAGGTCCACGCGACCGCGATCCCGGTTGCGATGAGTGAGGCGGCGACGGCCGCGACGGAGCGAAACGCGAAGTACAAGACGAGGCCGACCAGCGCGACCATGAAGGGAACGATGCGCGCCATGTTCCGCTCGAGTTCGTCGCCGGCGACGACGAACTCTACGGGGCCTCCGACGAGATGAAAGACGAAGCCCGCGTCCTCGTGCGGCGCGAGCGCCCCTTTGAGTGCCGCGAGCGCGCTCCGATTGCTCGCGCTGTCGGAACTCTCCAGGTGCAGGAGGATTGCGCCTGAGCGTCCGTCTTCGGAGATCAATTGCCCGAGCCACAGCGGATCTTCGCGTGCGAGCCGCGTGAGGCGTTCCAGGTCGCGCGCCGGTTTGCCTTCAGGTGCGAGCCGGCGGGCCCGAGGCAGGCCGAGGATCTCGTTCACCACGAGCGGGCTCGTCGCCGGGCTGTCGACCCTCGTGATGCCGTCCGCGTTCGCGAGGGAGGAGGCGACGTCGTGGGCCATCGTGAGGGAGGCGATGTCGAGCGCCTGCTCGCACGGGGAGTCTTCGCACGTCCACACCGCGACGAGGGGGAGGCCGCCACCGAACCGTTCGACGAATCCGTCGAACTCGGCGACGGTCGGGTGGCCGTGTCCGAGGAAGGCGCGGTAGCCCACTTCGGTGGTCAGCCGTAATATGCCGGCAGTCAGTCCGAGCGTCGCGAGCAAGAGGAGGGAGGCCACGACGGCGGGGCGCCGCAAGGTCGCGGCGGCCAGGCGCGCGGCGATCACGCGTGCATACGCGGCATCTCGGGGGACGCCGCGAGCACCTCCGCCTCGTATTCGGCCAGCTCGCGGAGTCGGCCCCGGATCTCGATGTCGGGCTCGATCACTCGCGCCAGGTCCACGTAGGTCTGGTGGTGACGCGCTTCGCTCGCGAGAAGACCGGTGTACAGTTCCTTTAGGGCCGGCTCCTCGAGCGCGTCGGCCAGAAGCTTCATCCGCTCGCAGCTGCGCGCCTCGATCAGCGATAGGCAGAGGAGCACGTCCACCGCGCGTTCCGGCTCGTTCGGGCGGATCGCCTTCATCAGCTCACCGGCGTACGGACTCGGGAGCTGGCGATAGAACTTGATGCCGAGGCGGTCCAGGTGGCTGAGCACCAACTCGAAATGCTCGAGCTCTTCACGAGCGAGCTGGGAAAGTGGCTCGAGGAGCGCTCGACGCTCGGGGTAGCGGAAGAGCAAGCTCACCGCGGTCGAGGCCGCCTTCTTCTCGCAATGCGCGTGGTCGATCAGGACTTCGTCCAGACCGACCAGCGCACGCGAGATCCAACCGGGATCGGTTGGTTTTGCTAGATTGAGCACAGGAGGGACGAGGTTCGTCCCGCTCCGTTTGTCCTACGGGTGTCCGGGCGGCTTCTGCGCGGCGGGTGCGCCTTCGGCGATCTCGATGAGCTCGACGTCGAAGACGAGAGTCGCACCCGGCTTGATCTTGGGCGGAGCGCCACGATCGCCGTACGCGATTTCAGACGGGCAGATTAGCTGAGCGGTGCCGCCCTTCTTCATCTTCTGAACGCCTTCCGTCCAGCACGGGATGACGCCGTTGAGAGGGAACGTTGCCGGCTCACCGCGGTCCTTCGAGGAGTCGAAGACCGTGCCGTCCATCAGCGTACCGTGGTAGTGCACCGTCACGCGGTCGGTGGCCTTCGGCGAGGGACCTTCGCCCGCCTTGGTCTCTTTGTAGATCAGGCCGGATTCCGTTTTGACCGCCCCGTCCGCCTTCTCGGCCTTCGCGAGGAAGTCCTTGCTGGCGCCCTTCTCCTTGGCGGCCGCCGCACCCTGGCGGCTCTGAGCGAGCTCCTGGAACTTGGCCCGCTGCGCGTCCACGTCGATCTTCGGCTCTTTTCCTAGAGCGCCGTCGGACACGCCCATCTGGACGACCGCGACCTCGTCCGGAGAGAGATCGAAGGCAGCGAGACTTCCCGAAAGAGCCACGCCAAGAGCGTAGAGAGTCTTCTGGTCGTCGGTTTCGAGCTTTGGTCCCTCCGCGCGGGCGATACCCGCGGGTAGGATGGCCGCCACTGCGGCGGCGATGATGAGCTTGCGCACGTTTGTCGTTCCTTTCTCTGGCACTCGTGAGATGGGATCTTGCGGAGAGCCAACCTGTGGTGATCCAGAATTGGTGCCATTTTGGCCGGGTTCCCGCAATGCGGGCTCTCAGCGCCCCTTGAAGTGGGGTTCGCGCTTGTTTTTCAGGGCGTCGAGGGCTTCGAGGTGGTCCTCCGTCCTGAAGGTGACGATCTCGAGCGCGGTCGAGGTGTCGAAAGCCGTATTGACGGCGTCCTTTACGAGTTTGTTCATCGCGAGCTTGGTGAAGCGCACGGCGAGGGGGGCGCCCGCGGCGAGTCGCTCGGCGAACGCCAGAGCCTCGTCCGCGATGCGGTCGTGCGGCGTCACGAAGTTTACGAGACCGATCCGCTCCGCCTCGGCAGCGGGCACGGCATCTCCGGTCATCAAGTACTGCTTTGCGCGCGCCGGCCCGATCAGGAGGGGCCAGATGGCAACGCCGCCGTCGCCGGCGACGATGCCGACGCGGACGTGGGGGTCTGCGAAGACAGCTTTGTCGGACGCGAAGATCACATCGCAGAGCAGGGCGAGCGATGCACCGAGTCCCACTGCGGGACCGTCGACCGCCGCGACGATCGGCAGCTCGACCTCGAGGAGGTCCCAGATCATCTGCTTTCCGTCGCGGCGAACCTCCTCGAGGACTTCCGGCTTTTGAAGCTCGGGGAACCAGTTGAAGTCGCCTCCGGCCGAGAACGCGCGGCCGTTGCCCGTCAGCAGGATCGCGCGGGCATCGTCCTCGCGCTTCAGTTCGCGGAAGAGCAGCGCCATCTCTCGGTGCAGGACGGCATCGACCGCGTTGAGCGGGCTCGTGGGGTGCGCGATGCGGACGCGGAGGACATCGCGGATGCGTTCGACCTGGATCGTCTCGAAATCGTACGTCGTGGGCATGGGGAGGTTCTATCAGCCCTGGGTCGGAACCCCACTTGCGCGAGTGGGGCCGGGGGGCTTCATGGGAGGGGTGTCCGGTCTCGACACCGCCTTGTACGCCGCAGCGCTGGCGACCCTCGTCGGCGTGCCGCTCTACGCTCGTGCGGTGCGGGGGCGGCAGTACTCGATCTTCGGATTCGTGATCCTCGTGATCTCGCTTCCCGGAGTGCTCGTCTTGCACGGGCGGCTCGTCGCGTCGTTCCCGTCCTTCGCGGCGGCCGTCACTCTGGCGTTCTTGTACGGGATGATCGCCACTGGTGGTCACCTAGGGGGCCTCGTCCGACCTCGTCTCCGGCCGACTCCGTTTCGGGTTCTGGTGAGCATCCCCGGGATGGCGTTCGTGGCGTTTGGTGCGCTGTCGGGGGTTTGGCTTCTGTTGTTGTGGCCGATCCGCGCCGGGCTCGAGTACTTCGGGGCTACGTCGGTCGCTTCGGCGTTGGAGTGGCTCGACCTCGTGCCCGTTGCGATCGTCATCTTGTCGGTGGTGACCTCGATGCGGCTCGTCGACGAGGTCGTTCGGTTCAGCATCGCCGAGGACGGCCCGGAGGAGTTCACCCGAATGCCGGTCGAACGGTACAGGCGCCGCACGCCCGCTCCGCTTCCGGAGCGCCCGCTGCGGATCGTTCAGGTGACGGATCCGCACCTCGGGCCGTGGCAGCCGGTTCGCAAGCTGCGTCGCAGCATCGAGCGACTCATCGCGATGGAGCCCGACCTCGTTCTCCTGACCGGCGACTTTCTCACGATGGAGGGGATGGGGACGCCGGGCGCGCTTGCCGAAGCGTTGGAGCCGCTGCAGGCGCTCTCGGGCCGTTGCTATGCGGTGTTCGGAAACCACGACCACGAGTCGCCCGAAGAAGTCCGGGACGGCCTCGAGGCTGCGGGGGTCCGTCTGCTGATGGATGAAGAGGCGATCGTGGAGACGCCAGTCGGGCCCGCGCAGATCGTCGGTGCCGACTATCGTCGCCGCGAGAGGCGGGAGCACCTCGCGGCGGTCCTGGAGCGGTATCCGCGCCGGGAAGGACACGTTCGACTCCTGCTGCTGCATGACCCCAGCGCGTTCAAGCACGTCCCCAAAGGCGCAGCCGATCTCACGCTGTCCGGCCATACGCACGGTGGGCAGCTGGGGACGGTGAGCTTCGGGTTCGATTGGACCGTGCTGAAGCGGACTCCGTGGCCGGATCACGGGTTGTTCGGGCATGGAGCGAACCGGCTGTACGTCCACCGGGGCACGGGCTTCTACGGGTTCCCGTTGCGGATCGGGGTGCCCGGGGAGGCGTCCCGGCTCGAAGTGTCGCTGGTGAAGGGCTAACGCCCGGTCGCGCGCCGTTGGCCGAGGCCCCCGAGGGTGCGGGACTGCGGCGTATCCGCGCGCGCGATCAGAACGCCGCATCCCGGTAGCGAGATCTCGCCGCCGGCGAGCCTCTTTCCTTCTTCGGGACCGACTCCGAGGAGGACGGTCCAACTGAAGCCTGTCGGCAGGTGGGCCTTGCGGGATCGTCGACCGAGATTCAGAAGTACGACGAGCCGTTCGGCCTCGAATTCCCGGAGGTACCCGAGCACGGACTTCTCTTGTGCGATTCGCCGGAAGTCCCCGCTGTTAAGCGCAGCTTCGCGACGGCGGAGATCGATGAGTCGCCTATACCATGCGCGCCGTGCGGCGTTCGCGGGTAACCCCGTCTCCTCCCCGAGCTCGATGCAGGGGGTCCCCCGCAACGTGAGGTGCAGGGCCGCCGAGCACGCGAGCGAATCCTCGACGGAGAGCCCGACCGCGAACGGGCCCCGTTTGGGCACGCCCATCGCGTACCCGGGCCAATGCGTGACGGGAAGGGCGGCCTGGGCCGTCTCGATCGCCTGCCCGAAGGTCGCGGCGCGCCAGGGCTGCCTTGTGAGGACGGTCTCGATGACGAGGTCCGGGCCGTGGGGAGGGGGGCCCGCTAGATCGGTCGCACGGCGGGCGATCAGCACCCGATCCTCGAACTCCGCGACGACGCGGCGCAGGGCTTCGGGCGGATCGGGCGGCTGCGCGTGTCGCTCGTTCGGCGCGCCGTAGAGGCGGGTCAGCTTCGCGCGGGGTGCGGGGCGCCGGGGGGGCAGGTCGAACGCGATCCCGGCCGCGCCTCGTTCGAGCCACGCCCTCGCCTCGGTGGCGGCCTGCCTTGCGTCTTCCGCGTCGCTCCCGGAGAACTCGATCACGACGCGGAGATTGGCGTCGCGAGCGACGTCGAAGATTCGTCCGTCAGTTGGAAGTCCGGCCGATCGCACGAGAACGCCGTCGGTCCCCAGGCCGCCGTCGCCCTGGCCGAGGCTGGGCAGGAACACTTTGGGATCGGCGCTCGGCGTGTCGGCGAGACGTCCGAGGACGCCCTCCTGCCACCACGCTCTGGAGTCCGCGTCGGTCACGGGTTCCATCGTTGCGACTCCACCGGGCCGCTGGTGCCATCCCTGGTTCGATGCACTAGGGTTCGACCATGTCGCACACCGCTCCCGAGATTCGCGCTCGCTTGGATCACCCGGTGATCGACAGTCTGGAGAAGGAGGGGGATGTGGCCGCCGCTGATCTTGCGGCCCGCATACGCGAGGCCTGGGACTGAGCGCCGTCTATTCGGCCTCGGAGAAGTAGCGGAGTGTTGCTCACAACCATCCGATCTTCACGGTCGGGGGCAATCGTCCGCAGATGACGCCCGTCGATGGCGTCGAGCGTCCGACAAACTCGGTGATCGGAGTCACGTCTGCGAAGAGCGCATTCTGCTGGGCGGAACGGAAGCTCGGGTACAGAATGAGTGTGCTTCCATGACGGGCACGGAGCTCGTCGAGGGTGTCCTCACCCGCCAGCGGCTCGATCAGCTTGAGCTTGAACCCTGCCTTGCGGAGTTTCGGGATCTCGAGGCCGAGTCGTCGGTCGATGAGGAGCAAGTGCCAGGGTTTGGCGTTCTCGTGCACCCACGCCGTCGCGAGGTTCCGAGGCTCCTGGTTCGACTCGTGGGCCTTCGCGATGTTCGCCCACGGGAGTGACGCGAGAACAATGAGACTCGCGACTACCGCGACGGCGACCGCTGCGAGTTGCGGGCGTTCTCGGAAGCTCTCGGTCTGCGCGACCCGGGTGCGGAGGGCCTGGACTAGGAAGCAGAAGCCGATCGCGGCGCCGAGCCCGATGAAGAGGTGCAACGATAGGACGTTCCGCGCGAAGAAGGTCTTCTGGTCCGACATGTAGGCCAGGAAGAGGATGGGGAAGGAGAAGACGACGACGCCGGCCTTCCAATCCTGAACGAGAATTCGGAGCAGCCCGATCAGGGACAGCGCGATGACGAGCCCGCCGAAGCTCTCGTGCAGGACCGAATAGTACTCGCGGAACATCGGCCAGCCGGGCTCGAACGTGTGCTTGCTGAGGTCGGCGTGGCCATAGGCGTAGTGGTACGCCTCCGCGCCAACGTCCCGCACGAACGCGTGGACATCGAGCAGCGCGTACGGCGTGATCGCGAGGAAAGTCAGGATCGCGACGCCCACGACGAGGAAGCTATGCGAGAGCCACCGGTCGCGGTGGTACAGGACGAAGTACAGGCACGCCGGAATCAGGATCAGGAACAAGTTGTACTTGGTCGCGATCGTGAGGCCCGCGAGCGCGCCGACCAGGAGCGCCTTCCGTTGCGACTTCACGCCATCGCGGGCGCACAGCGGGTAGGCAATCGTCGCGAGGATTGCGAATCCGCCCAACACGTTCGTGTTCATGTAGGACCACGAATAGAGCAAGTAGGAACTCGACGCGGTTATGAAGAGCGGCGCCAGGAAGAGCGTTGCCGGGATCCCCGACAAGCGCCGCGCGAGCACCCCGGCGAGGACCATCGCCAGTACGGAGACGAGCGCGTACATGTTCTTGGCGACCTGGATCGCCTCTGGCACTGGAAACGTCGTGCAGACCTTGGTGCCCAGTTCTTCGAGCTCCTCGACTTCCAGGTTTGCGGAGGCGCGAACGAATCCGAGGGCCAGGCCCGCCGTCATGAAGTAGACGTGCGCGCCGGGCTTGGTGAACCGGTGTGGGTTCAGGTCACCGGTCTGCAGAATCTTGTTCGCCCGCGTCACCCACAGCATCTCGTCGCCATGGCGGCAGTACGGAAGCGACTCCTCGATCAGGCGGAACCGCGCCGACAGAGACACGAGCGCGATCACCAGAAGAAGCACGGCGGAGATGCGGTCGGCCGTCGAGTTCATGGTTGGCGTCGGCCCTGGTCGGGGCCCGCACAAAGTGGGCTCGTGTTCCTCACGCCAGGGTCGCGTCTAGCATGAACGGCAGGCGATGGAATGTCGGGAGGGGTCGTGACATTCGACGACGCGGAAAGAGGCACCGACGAATGCGGCGACGAACGAACGATCCAAGCAGCGGGCGGGCCGGCCTCGCGGCGCTACTGGCGCTGGTGCTCCTTGTGGGACCAGGTGCTCTCGGCGTGGAAGGAGATCGAGCGTCTCGGCTTCGACAGCGCGTGGCTGAATGATCATCTGCTCGCGGCGCTCGCCGCTGAGACGGAGCGGAGAGGCTCGAAGAATCGCTCCAGGTCATCACGAAGCTCTGGTCGGGCGAGCCCGCGACGTTCGAAGGGAAGTACTACACGCCGAAGGATGCGCCTCTGGCTCCGCAACCGGTGCGGAAGCCGCATCCGCCGATCCTAATCGGGGGACAAGGGAAGAAGTGGATCGTTCCTCTCGTCGGCCGCTACGCGGATCGCTGGACCGCCAACCCGCCCGTCGAGTCTCAAGGTCCACCGGGCGCACCGGTTGCTTGCAACGCATGGATGCCGAGCGCTGTAGCTGCGGGGTGGGCGACCGGGGTCGTTAGGCTGCTTGCGCTTCTTCGTCGCTCGCGGCGATCTTCGGCGCCTTGTGCCCCTTGAGCGACTTCCACGCCATCCGGAGCGTCACCTTGATGCCCTCGACCCCGAGGTACGGGAACGTGAGCGGGATGAGCAGGACGTAGAGGAAGAGTGCGACGCGCTTCATCCGCTTCTGGATGATCCAGCGAATGGCCGGCTTCAGCCAGTCGGGGGACTTCGCGTAGACCGGAGTGATCTTCGCGAGCGTCTCAGCGAGTTCCTTGTGGGGGTGCTTCAGGATCGACTCGTGGTGGTAGCCCGAGACGCCCTGGCGGACCTTCTCTTCGCCTTCGGCGTCGAGGTATCCGAGCTTCACTGCGTGGTCGTACATCTTTGTCTTCGGGAAGGGGTAGAAGACGTAGGCGGACGACTGCGTCGGCTTGATCTCGTCGATCATCTGGAGCGTCTTGAACATCTGCTCCGGCTGCTCGCCGGGGTTGCCGTAGATGCACGAAGCTTGCAGGCCGATGCCGGCATCGATGATGCGCTTGGCAGCGGTCTTGATGAGGTCGTCCTCCATGGGACGGTCCATCATGTGGCGGCGCACGTCGGCGTCACCGGAGTCGACGCCCATGAAGATCGTGTGGCAGTTGGCGGACTTCATCGCGGAGACCAGCTTCGGTCGAATCGTCGTCGGGTAACCGAAGCAGTACCAGGGGAGGTTGATCTCTTTGCGATAGGCCTCGCAGAACTCCTCCACCCACTTCGGGTTGGTGGTGAAGTTGTCGTCGTGAACCGAGACGTACTGCGGGTCGTACTTCTGGAGGTTGACCTTCAGCTCTTCGATCACGTTTCCGATCGAGCGCTTACGAAGGAAGTCACCCTTCCCTTTGAAGATCTCGCGTTGGTAGTGGATGTTGCAGAACGTGCACTTGAAGGGGCACCCGCGACCAGTGAAGACCTCGAGGTTGTCCTTGAAGCATCCGTACTCGTGCCAGAGCTGCTTCTCTGGGAACGGGAAGTCGTCCAGCTCGTTCTGCAGCGGTCCCATCTCGTTGCGGTGGATCAGACCGTCCTGCTTGATCCACATCGTCGGGATGTTGGTGTAGTCCTCGCCGCGCTCCATCCGATTGGCGAGCTCGAGGAGTGCGATTTCGCCCTCGCCGATGCAGGCCATGTCGATGTGCGGGTTCTGGAGAATGTAGTCAGGCAGCGCCTGCGCGTGATGGCCACCCATGAGGATGGGCACATCGGGCATCGTCTCCTTCAGCTTCTCGGCCATCTTCGTCGCGAACGGATAAAGGTTCGTCAGGCAGCCCATCGCAACGAGATCGGGCTTGAAGGCCTTGGCTCGCTCGAGAAGCTCTTGGTGGCGGTTGACCCACGCAAGCTGGGGGAACTTGATGAACAAGTTGTCGTCGAGGCCCGGATCGAAGATCAGATCGATCTCGTGTCCGTTCGCCTTCAGCATCGACATGCAGTAGCCGACGCCTAAATTTTCAATTCCCCGATAGTAGAAGAGGACACGCATTATCCAATAGGTATGTGGTTCCGGGCAGACACCTGTCAACGTCGCATTCGTTCGGGTGCCGGATCCCAGCCCGCCAGCCCCTGATTTCCCTTGTAAACACGGAGCGTTGGCTGTATAGCTAATCTAATTCAATGAATTAGACTTCCTGGAGAGCCGAACATACACTCCTTCGAATTCGTGGGCGGGCGAATCTGTCGGGTGCGTGAATGCCGGAGCCAAGGGCTCCGGGGGCCGGCCGATCGCCGGGTAGATACCGTGGCGGTCGGTCGGCGGATGCGCGGGAGGGCCCGCTTCATCCGCGCCGGCTGCCAGCAGCCCGGCGGCCACGGCCCCGACGAGAAGCGCCACGGGGGCGATTCCCACGGCCGCTGTCCAGGTGAAGCGCCAGATCGAGATCCGCGCCGCCCCGGCGGCGCTATTCACGAGATGGGGCCCGAGCGGGAACCAGCGGCCGCAGATCAGGAACCCGGGGTGCTCGACGGGAAGGTGTCTCAGCCACCCCGGGAGTTTCCCCCGCGCCGTGTTCTCGTCGACCCGACCGGCGATCCGACGGACGAGCGTGTACTCGATCCAGGCGGCGATCATCCACCCGAACCAAACGAGCGCACTCCCTCGCATGAAGCCGTAGACGACACACAGGGCGATCCCCACGACGTCGCTCGGAATCGGCGAGAACGACAGCGAGATCGCGATCTGGAGCGGTACGAGGAAGAGCGCCGGGATCGGGCCGCTCAGGCCCTGTGCCCAGGTGAGCGCGCTCGGGATGTCGAGCCACGCCCACGCAATCCATGCGAGGACCGTGATTGCGAGGAGTGCGAGCAGCGCACGTGAAGAAGCCAATTTCCGCATCGTCGGGGTAAAACGCCCAGGCTTACGGGGGGCCCGTGCCGTCGACGGGGTGCGAGAACAGTGTTGTTCCGTACCGTGAGGCGAGATCCCCTTCTTCGACGAGGTCGACTACGGCCGCGGAATTGGCCGCGGTGTCGCCGAGCCATGCTCCCGGTGTGACTCCGCGGCTCGAGAGCCCGGGGAATCGGCTGTTCGAACCTAGGGTTCTGTGGATGTGGCCCGGGTCGTCGAGCAGATAGTGGCAGTGGAGCGAGGCGACGCCCGGGGCGGCGTTGCCAATCAGGCAGGTCGAGTTTCGGCGGTGGCGTCGCGTTGCGGGCATCAGAGGCCGAACTCTATGTCCGGGTGATGGGAATCGTCCAGTCTCACTCCTCGATGAAGGAACTCTCGGCCTCTCCGCTCAGCACCTGTTTCAGGACTTTTCCGGTGGCATTGCGGGGCAACGCCTCGGTGCGGATGTCCCAATGCGCCGGGACTTTGTAGTACGCGAGAGTTTCGCCGACGAAGGATGCGAGGGCTGCCCCGTCGAGGGATCGACCGGCGCAGGGGACGACGACGGCCTTCACTTCCTGGCCGAGTTCCTCATGGGGAACTCCGAACACGGCCACTTCCGCGACGTCTGGGTGCTCTTCGAGGCGGTTCTCGATCTCGGCCGGGTAGACGTTCTCGGAAGCGCGCAGAATGAGGTCGCGCCGCCGCGAGGCGAGGTAGAGACGTCCGTCGAGTATGCGGCCGACGTCACCCGTGCGTAGCCACCGGTCCTTGGTGATGGTGTCGGCGGTAGCCTCGGGGCGGTTCCAGTAGCCGAGCATGAGGAGTGGGCTTCGGATGAGGATCTCCCCCTCTTCGCCGTCCGCGAGCTTCGCTCCGTGCTCGTCGCGAATCTCGAGCTCGACTGTGGGGAGAGGCCTTCCTACCGACTCCGGGAACTCCTCCCATTCGGCTCCGCCGATCATCGTCGCGAGAGCGCCGGTCTCGGTGCTGCCGTATCCGTGACCGAGATAGCCGCCGGACTCACCGAGCGCGGGGAAGCCCTCGCGGATCCGCCGCTGGAGTTCCGGGGACGTCGGCGCGCCCCCGCCGCCCAGCTGGCGGATCGACGACAGGTCGTACTTCCCGAAATCGGGGTGATTCAAGACGCGATAGACGACTGTGTTCATCGCTGCCCAGCTGGTGCACTTCTCCCGCTCGATCGTCTTCATCGTCTCGCCGGCGTCAAAGCGATTCAAGTTCCAGACGGATCGCAGACCATTGGCCATGGACATGATGGCGGCCGTGTGGAGGCCCGAGACGTGGAACAGCGGATTGGTCACGTACAGGCACGTCGGCGGTGCGGCGGGCGTGTCCGCCGGAGCGGGTGGTGCGAGCATCAGGTTGCGCAAGCCGCCCATGGTGGTGAGGGAGATCAGGGCGACGACGTTGCGGTGGGTTTGAACCGCTCCTTTGGGGCGTCCCGTCGTGCCGCTGGTGTAGAGGATGATGGCGGCATCGTCCTCGGCGATCGGCGTCGTCGGAAGCGGGGCGTCGGGCGCGTGTGCCTCGAGGGCTGCGAACTCTGCCTCGATCTCGACGACGGGTACGCCGGGGGCGGCTCCGTCGAGTCGAGCGAGCCTCTTGCGGTCCGCGACCAGGACCTTCGGCTGGCTGTCGCCGACGCCGTAGAGGATTTCGTCGCCCGTCCACCAGCCGTTCAGGCCGACCGCGATGGCCCCGAGGCTCGTCGTGGCCCAGAACGTGATGAGCCACTCGGGGCAGTTCGCCGCGAGGATAGCGACCCGGTCTCCGTGGCCGACGCCGTACTTCTCCTGGAGCGCCTGGGCGACCGACGCCACCGATCGCGCGTGCTCGGCAAAGGTGAGTCGGCGGTCGCCGAAGATGGCGTACTCGGCGTCCCCGAAGCCCACGGAGTTCTCGAGGTACGTTCGTAGCGAGGGGTTCCGTGTTCGGAACACCTGGGTCGGCACGCCGAGGACCGGTTCGGTGGTTGTTTCGAACGGCGCGCCGGGGCCGAGGAGCTGAGCGTCGACTTCTTGGGGGGTGGCCATCTGCGAGGCTATACCGAGCGCTTCGCGTCGATTCCAAACCGCTCCTTGTCCGCCGGCCAGCCCTCGGGTAGCGTGGCAAATTACGGCTCGGCCCGGCCCCTCGGCGATGAATATTCTCGGTCTTTCCTTCTACTATCACGACAGTGCAGCCGCGCTCGTGACCGATGGTGTCGTTGTGGCCGCCGCCGAGGAGGAACGCTTCTCGCGCGTCAAGCACGACAGTGGTTTCCCGATGCTCGCGATCAAGTTCTGTCTCGACCGGGCTGGCATATCGATTCACGACGTCGATCATATTGTCTTCTACGAAAAGCCCTTCGTGAAGTTCGAGCGCTTGTTGCTCACCTCGTTCGCGACGTTTCCGCGTTCGCACCGTGTGTTCACCGAGTCGATGCGTCGTTGGGTGACCGACAAGCTCTGGATCAAGCCGCTCATCAAAGATCAGCTGAAAATCGATCCGAAGAAGATCCTGTTCTGCGATCACCACATGTCGCACGCGGCTGCATCGTTCTTCTGCTCGCCGTTCGACGAGTCCGTCGTAATCACCGTCGACGGTGCGGGTGAGTGGTCGACAGGAACCGTGGGCATGGGCCGCGGCACCAAGATCGACATCGAGCAGGAGGCGCGCTTCCCGCACTCGCTCGGCCTGTTGTACTCGGCGTTTACGGCCTACTGCGGCTTCGAGGTGAACGAGGGCGAGTACAAGCTCATGGGAATGGCGCCCTACGGCGAGCCGAGGTACGTCGACAAGATCAAGAAGATGGTCCACGTCGGGTCCGACGGCTCGTACTGGCTCGACCTCGACTACTTCGCCTTCCACTACTCACCCGACAACACGCTCGCGCCGAAGTTCTCCGAGCACATGGGAAAGCCTCCGCGGGATCCGGCGCTCGGCGACAAGTCGCTCGATCCGTACTACTGCGACGTCGCCGCATCGATTCAGGCCGTCACCGAAGAGATCATGATTGGTCTCGCCAGCGCGGCGCAGAAGCGGACCGGCTCGAAGAACCTGTGTCTGTCCGGCGGCGTGGCTCTCAACTCCGTTGCGAACGCCAAGATCCTGCGCGACGCCGGCTTCGAGCAAGTCTACATTCCGCCCGCGCCGGGCGACGACGGTGGCGCGATCGGCGCGGCGATGTGGTGCTACCACCACCTTCTGGGCAAGCCTCGGGTTGGCCCTCTCGGTCACGCGTACCTCGGCAGCGAGTACTCCGAGAGCCAGATCGGCGACTTCTTGAAGGAATACGATCTGAAGCACACGTTCATCGACGACGATGAGAAGTTCTACGATCGCGTCGTCGATGATCTCGTCTCCGGCAAGGTCGGCGGATGGATGCGTGGCCGCTTCGAGTGGGGGCCGCGCGCGCTAGGTGCTCGTTCGATCATCGCCGACCCCCGGCGGAACGAGATGAAGGAAATCGTCAACGCGAAGATCAAGTTCCGCGAGGCGTTCCGCCCCTTCGCGCCGAGCGTGCTGGCCGAGCGCTGCGAGGAATACTTCGAGCTCCCGAATGCGATGGAGCAGTACCCCGCGCGGTTCATGCTCTACGTAGTGCCGGTCGTCGAGGACAAGCGCGAGGTCATTCCCGCGATCACGCATGTCGACGGATCGGGTCGGCTGCAGACGGTTCGGCAGGATACGAACCCGTCGTATCACCGCATGATCGAGAAGTTCGGCGAAGCGACCGGTGTTCCGGTCGTTCTCAATACGAGCTTCAACTTGAAGGGCGAGCCGATCGTCGAGACGCCGAAGAACGCGTTCAACACGTTCACCCGTTCGGAGATGGACGTGCTCTACCTCGGCAACTTCGTCGTCGAGAAGGAAGCGAAGAAGAAGATCGTCGAGGACAGCCGCTTCACTCTCCGCCACTCCGGCGACTCTGTCGTCGGCATGGTTTCGTAGCGGTCGCCGGCGCGTCACGGGGTTTCTTCCGGAGCGCTTGTGTGGTCGGCTGGGAGAGTGATGCGCCGAATCTTGTTGGTCGCCGGGCTGTTCGTCCTCGTGGCGTTGCTCGTTTCGCAGTTCCGGTCCACGCACGGTCCCGACCGGATCGTCGTTGCGCGCAAGATCATCACGATGGATCCTGTGCGCCCCGCGGCGACTGCGGCGGCGGTCGTGGACGGGCGGATTGCCGCGGTCGGTTCCCTGGCCGAGGTCCGCGCGGCGGTCGGCGACGCGAGCCTCGAGATCGACCACAGCCTCGCGGACAAGGTCCTCGTTCCCGGCTTCATCGACCCGCACATCCACCCGACGCTCGCAGCGACGATTCTCAACCTCGACATCGTGTCCGCGATGTCGTGGGCGACGCCGAAGGGGCACACGTCGCCTGTTCGGGGACGCGAAGCGTTTCTCGATCGCCTGCGGGAGCTCGATCGCGACCGGGAGGACGGTGATTGGCTCCTGGTCTGGGGCTACCATGCGCCGTACCACGGCTCGCTTTCCCGCCGTGATCTCGATGAGATTTCGACCACGCGGCCGATCTTCGTGTGGCAGCGATCGGTGCACGAGATGTTCTTCAACACGAAGGCACTCGAGGAACTCGGCATGCGGGAGGACGAGTTCGCGGCGCACCCGCAGGCGGACTGGGAGGATGGGCATCTCTGGGAGGCGGGCGCACTCACGCTCGGAGCACCGGTCGTTCAGATCCTGGCGACCCCGATGCGCTACCTCGAGGGCCTCGGGATGATGACGGAGGTTCTTCATCGCGGCGGCCTCACGACGGTTGCGGAGCAGGGGTTTCCGCAGGTGAATGCACTCGCCGAGCGACTCGCGCTTCGTTTCGAGATGTGGAGGTCGGACGCGCCCTACCGTTTCGTCCTGGTCCCGAATGCGATGTTCCTCCTGCGCGAAGAAGGCAGCGCGGCCGCCGCGGAGGCCGCGGCGTCCGCACTTCTCGAATCGTCGACCGATTCGATCCGGGTGGTAAAGCACGCGAAGTACTACGCCGACGGCGCGATCTTCAGTCAGCTCATGCAGATGACCGAGCCTTACCTCGACGGCCACCATGGCGAGTGGATGATGACGCCGGCCGAGCAGGCGGAAGTTCTCAATACGTTCTGGCAAGCAGACTGGGATATTCACGTGCACGTGAACGGTGACGCCGGCCTGGATCTGGTGCTCGATCAAATAATGGGCCAGCAGGGGACCTATCCCGCGCCGGGCCGTCGCATCGTGATGGAGCACTACGGCTACGCGCGTGAGGACCAGCACGCCCGCGTGAAAGCTCTCGGCATCGACGTTTCCAACAACGCGTACTACCTCCACGAACTGGCCCCGATTTACGCCGAACACGGGCTCGGCCCGGAGCGCGCGGCGGACATTTCGCCGATGGGTGGGCTCGCCCGCGCCGGCGTTCCCATCTCGTTTCATTCGGACTTTCCGATGGCCCCCGCCGAGCCTCTGACACTCATGTGGGTTGCGGTGAATCGTATCGGGAGTGATGGCCGCGTTTGGGGAGAAGACCAGAAGCTGCCACTTGACCTCGCCCTTCGCGCGGTCACCCTGGAGGCCGCGCGGAGCCTCGGGCTGGAGGACGAGATCGGCTCGATCGAGGTCGGGAAGCGCGCTGACTTCACAGTGCTCGAGAGCGACCCGTACGAGGTCGAGCCGGAGGCTCTACGCGACATCGAGATCTGGGGCACGGTGCTGGGCGGCCGCGCCCACCCCATCGAGAACCGTTCGTAATCCCGAGCGTGCCCAAGTAGGGAGCGACCCTATGGACCTGGGGAACATGGTGACCGACCTCTTCCTCAGTGAGCTTGGATCCGAAGGTGGCGGGCTCGATGCGTCGACCGTTCAGTCCGCACTGGGGGCCGTTCTAGGCGGAGTCGACGGTCAGATCGATCTTCCGGCGCTCATCGAGAAGTTCTCCGGTGGGGATTTCGCGTCCCTCGCCCAGTCCTGGCGCGGTGAGGGCGGGGCGACGAACGCTTGATCGATCAGAACAGTTCGTCCGAGAACCTCCTGGAGTCGGTCGGAGGCGCGAGCGGGCTGTTCGACATGGTGTCCAAGCTGCTCAAGTAGATCGTCCTTTCGGCGGCGGCGCCTTGATCAACCGGCGGCAGCGTCTTCGGCGACTCGAGCGAAGCCCTCGCCACCGCGGTCGACCGTCGGTCGGAAGCGCGCCGTGCAGCCTTCGACGGTGAGACCAACCTGGCCGGGCGCGTTCAGGACCTTCACGATCTTCCCGTTTGCCGACAGCTTCACGCCCGCGGCCGTCTGCTCTACGCTGAGCACGTCGCGGCCGGGGGGCTGATCGATCTCGATGCGGTCGATCGATTGCCACTCGTCTCCGTGCCGCCGGACGACGCGGATGGTGCGATCGTCCCACAAGGTCATCATGTAGAAGTCTGCCGGAGCTCGATAACCGAAGACCAGCCCGCCCTTGAGGTAGCCCGAAACCGGCTGAAGCTCGACCTCGAGTCGGCGGGGCGTGTTCTTTAAGGTCGACATGGCGACCACTTCGCTCTCGCCCTCGATCCAGTCGCCGCGCTGCTGCCAGGAGTTCCACTGCCATTGCCACGGCTGCTCGTTGTCCTGGAGCCACGAGCGGAAGTCCCGAACGAGCGTCGTCCCGACTGCGCCGTAGACGGCACGAAACGCGTCGGCGGGGGGCTCGCGGCGCTCGAGACGTCTGCCCAGCTGACGGAAGCGTCCGAGGTCCTGGTTTGCGAGAAAGTGCACCAACGCCCAACTACCGGCTTGGCCCGCGCGCACGCGGTCGGTGAGAGCGGCCTCGAGATCCCAACCGAGCTCAACGAATCGTGCGCGGGCGCGCGCCGGGTAGTCCTCGACGGTAATCGCCGGGATCACGCCGACCTCGAGCTCGTGCCCGTCCCAATTCGCCATGGCCATGAACTCGGCGAGGCCCTCGGTGTACCAGAGCGCCGACGGGAACTCGTTGCCGGTCGCGACCAGGAAATGGAACTGATGTGTAGCCTCGTGGAGGATCAGCTGCCGCGTGTACGCGTCGGTTGGTTGGATCGAGAGCCAGACCTTCTCGAACGTCGGCCCGTAGAGGCCGCCTCCCCCTTCGAACGGCTGGCGGTCGCGCTGGAGAGCATCGAGGAACCGATCCTGAGTTGCGTAGATCTCAATCCGTAGCGGGTTGCTCGGCGCGTTGCCGAAGAACGTGGTGAGCTCGGCGTGTAGGGCCTCGAGCATCGCGCCGGTCTCGACGGGATCGAGGTCTCCTTCGACGTACAGACGGTAGTGCTCGGTCGCGAGATGGCGTCCTTCCGGCTCCGGAACGGCGAGCCCCGGATGAGCCCAGAGGAGGGCGGCAACAGCCAGGAGCAGGGGGAGGCGTGGGCGGGCGCGAACCATATCGGCCTTCCGGGATAGGGCCTCGCGTTCGATGTGGTCAATACGAAAGAGTGCAACTTCGCGGAGCCGATCGGGCTCTCTGGGGCGTCCTCTAAGGCACCTGCCTCGTTTGGGGCGGAAGGCTCATCGAAACGGCAAAGGGTGCTGATGTCTCATCGTGCATACGAGCCCGGACGCCCTCCACGCGGCGCCGCAGGACGCCACCGCCGAGGTGTCGCGACCTTTGTCGAACGACGCACGCGGCCGCTTCCGCGTGTCGGACTCGCCCCAGTTCCGAACGGTGGTCGAGCCAAAGGCAGTGGTTTCCAATCGTGGTTTGTTGGTCACAAGTCCTGTCGCAGAGAGTCGCAAGGCAGGTGCCGGGATCTTGGGTCAGCCGTCTGGCGCGATGTCACTTCTACTACGTCAATCAATTATGCCATAAGCCCCCGCGAAGTCCCTGCGCAGGTGGTCGCCATGGGCTGTTCCCGGGCGGGCCACATGGTAGGAAGCGCCGCATGAGCAAGCCAGCCGACGTGGGCCCCGTACGGGAGCGCCATCGATTCGATGAAGATGCCCTCACTTCCTACCTCCGAGCGAACGCCGACGGATTCGCCGGGGAGGTCCATGTCGGCCAATTCGCAGGCGGTCAGTCCAACCCCACGTTCCTGATCGAGTCGGGCGAGAAGCAGTACGTGCTGCGCAAGAAGCCCCTCGGCAAGCTTCTGCCGTCGGCCCACGCCGTCGATCGTGAATACAGGGTGATGAAGGCCCTGGCGGCGACCGACGTGCCGGTGCCGCGTATGGTCGTTCTGTGTGAAGATGAGTCAGTGATCGGCCAGATGTTCTACGTGATGGAGTGCGTAGAGGGCCGGATCTTCCGCGACGCGGCTTTGCCGGACATGGAGCCCGAGGAGCGCGGGGCCATCTACGACTCGATGAATGACACGCTGGCCAAGCTTCACTCGGTCGACTATCTGGCGGTCGGTCTCGAGGGCTACGGTCGGCCCGGCAACTACATCGAGCGGCAGACCGCGCGCTGGATCAAGCAGTACGAGGCTTCGAAGACCGACGAGATTCCGTCTTTCGATGCTCTGGTGGAGTGGCTCCCGAAGAACATTCCCGCCGGCGACGAAGTGGCGATCGCCCACGGCGACTACCGCCTCGAGAACATGATCTTCCACCCAACCGAGCCCCGCGCCGTCGCGGTCCTCGATTGGGAGCTCTCGACCATCGGCCATCCGCTCGCCGACCTGGGCTACAACCTCCAGGGCTTCTACATGCCGGGGTCGGGTGGTGCCGTGGGCGGCGTGGCCATCGTGCCGGAGGGCATCCCCTCGGTGCAAGAATACGCCGCGACCTACGCGAAGCGGACCGGCCGGGCGAGCATTGAGAACCTCGACTTCTACATCGCGTTTTCGATGTTCCGGATGGCGGCCATCGTCCAGGGAATCGTGATGCGGGCCAAGCAGGGCAATGCGAGCTCCGACAACGCGGCCGACGTGGGCAAGATGGCGAAGGCGATCGCCGACGCGGCGTGGCGGCTGGCCCAGAGGGCCACGGCCAAGGGTACGGCACCCGGATGAGATCACTTCGCGAGCAATCGGTGGGCGCTTTCTGAGCACGCGCGGGTCGTTGCGAAGGGGCAGCCCTTGAATTCTGGTTAGTTCGGGGCTGGCACATCCGTTGCAACCGCGCCTCGGCGATGTCGACCGGCAGCCGTATCGATCTTCTGGATCTCCGGGACGGGAGCGTCCGGACGCTCCACTTCGCCTGGGTAGCCTTCTTCCTCACGTTCGTCGTGTGGTTCAGTCACGCGCCGCTCATGGCGTACCTCCGCGACGCCTTCGCGCTTTCGGATGCTCAGGTGAAGGCGCTCCTTACCTTGAACGTCGCGATGACGATCCCCGCGCGGATCGTCATCGGCATGTTCGTGGACCGGTACGGACCGCGCGCCGTCTACACCGTGCTGCTCATCGCCGCGGGGGGGCTCACGTTCGGGTTTGCGCTCGCGGACTCTTTTGAGGAGTTGGCGCTTGCGCGGCTGGCGCTCGGCTTCGTGGGTGCCGGGTTCGTGATCGGCATCCGCCTCGTCAGCGAGTGGTTTCCGGCACGTCAGGTGGGGCTCGCCGAGGGGATCTACGGAGGCTGGGGGAACTTCGGCTCGGCGGCCGCGGCTTTGTCGCTCCCGACCCTGGCTCTATTCTTTGGCGGTGAGGACGGCTGGCGGTATGCCGCGGGGTCGATCGGCGTTCTGACGCTCCTGTTTGCCGGGGTGTTCTACTGGGAAGTTCGGAACACCCCGAAGGGGTCGACGTACTTCAGGCCGCGCAAGACCGGCGGCCTCGAGGTGACCAGCCGGCGCGACTTCTACTTCTACATCGCCATGAACGTGCCCATGTACGCCGCGCTCGCGGTGTTGGCCTGGCAGCTCTCACCGGCCGGAGTCGGTCTCCTCGCCGAATGGGGCACGAGAGCGATCTACCTCGGCCTCGTCGCGCTGTTCGGGTTCCACGTGAGCCAGATCTACCGAGTAAATGCCGACATGCTGCGCGAGGGTGTCCCCAGAATCTATCGCTACTCGTTCAAGCAGGTCGCGATTCTCGACGTCTCGTACCTCGTCACGTTCGGGTCGGAGCTGGCCGTCGTTTCGATGCTGCCCCTGTACTTCCTCGACACCTTCGAGGGGCTGAGTCCGGTGACCGCCGGCTTGTTGGCCTCGGGCTTTGCGTTCATGAACCTCGTGGCGCGCCCGGGAGGCGGTTGGCTCAGCGATCGTCTGGGGCGG
>JAQWRY010000087.1 GCA_029243485.1 Candidatus Binatia bacterium
ACTTCGGAATTCCTCGTTCTCTGTTCTACGTCTGGCGCGGGAAGTACCGGGCTCGAGGCCGAGCGGGGCTCACACGACAGAAAGCAGTCGGCGCTGTCTATCCGACAGCGATCGCGCCAGAGGTCGTCGAGAAGGTCCTTCATCTGCGCCGCACATACCACCTCGGGCCCATTCGAATCGTCTGGTACATGGAGCGCTCTCACGGCATTCGGATCTCTGATGCGAGCGTCTACCGCATCTGTCGGCGCCACGGGATGAATCGCCTCCCCGGCCGAGTCGGGCGACGCGCGATTCATACCCATCGCTACGAAAAGCAGGTGCCGGGCCATCATGTGCAGGTGGACGTTACGTTTTTGACCCTGAAGAGAAAGCGGGGGAAGCCTGTCAGGCGCTTCCAATACACCGCGATCGACGACGCGACCCGCATTCGTGGGCTCAAGGTCTACACCCGCCACACCCAGCAGAACGCGATCGACTTCATGGACTACGTCGTCGAGAAGTTTCCGTTTCGCATCAACATGGTGCGCACCGACCGCGGGCATGAATTCCAGGCACTGTTTCACTGGCACCTGGCCGATCGCGGAATTGAGCACGCCTACATCAAGCCACGCACGCCGCAGCTCAACGGCAAGGTCGAGCGCTCACACCGAACCGACAAGCAGGAATTCTATCAGCTGCTCACGTACAAAGACGATGTCGATCTCGAAGCCAAACTCGAGCAGTGGGAGAACTTCTACAACGACCACCGTCCGCACGGCGCGTTTCGCGGCGGAACGCCGTACGAAGCGCTTCGAGAGAAGCTACGCAGCAACAGATCGAAGGTGTCTCACGCTACTTGACACATCACAATCATCGGCTTGGGCGGCGGCGGTCACATCACGCTGGACGCCGCGAGCACGACACAAGGGGGCGCGGTGGAAGGGACGTTCGAGGCCGACTTCCTCCAGATCAGTCCGTTTTCCTGAGAGGACAGGACAGAAGAGACCGGAATGGCGTAAATCGCTGAAATCGGCGAGGATCGTAGACTCTACACAGCCCGCCCTCGATTCGCCGGTTCGTCCCGAGGCAGTCGACCTATCCGCCGGCCAGCGCGAAACAACCGGATCTCTGGCCCGGTGTGGGACGGATGCCCACAGGGTGGTCGACTACGAGGGGTATTCCGAGGGCCGCCCCTTGCGCAATGCACTTCCTTTTCCCGGGGCGCCGCTGTCTCAGCGGCGCCGGAGTTTCGTCTTGGGCGAGGGCCTCGTCGTCGATGAGAATCCTCCGCCCGCTAGCGGGCGGTTCGGACGCGAAGGTCCGGACGCGGCGGCGCCCAGGTCGAGCGCACCCTGGCTCTGCCCGAACGCATCGGTCTCGACGCCCATCCGCCGCAGCAGAGTCACGTAGAGGTCCGACAACGGAGCGTCCTGGTCCTCGGAGCCGTAGGCCTTGTGCTCGCCGTGGTCGAAGCCGCCACCGACAACGAGGATCGGCAGACGCTTCGCCTCGTGCGAACTCGCGTTGCCCAGATTGCTTCCGAACAGCACGGACGTGTCGTCGAGCAGCTTCCGGTCCTGCATCTCGTCCAGGAAGTCTCGGAACGCGAGCACTATCTCCGTTTCGACGAGCCTCAGTTGATCGATCTTGTCGGGCTGCTGGCCGTGGTGGGACAGGCCGTGTTGGTCGCCTCCCACGCCGAGCACGTCGATCGGTACGACACTGTGATCCTGAACCATGAGGCTGACGACACGAGACGAGTCGGTCTCGAGGATCAGCGGAATCATTTTCAACTGGCTGCGGACGCTCCCGATGAGGTAGGCGGGGCCGCCCGCATCGAGAGGCGACTCCTCGGAGACCATCGGCTTCGGCCGTTCTGCCCACGCCTGCACTTCGGCGAGTTGGAATTCGGCGTCGCGAACCGCGTCGAAATAGGCGTCGAGCGTGTGCGTGTCCGAGGCGCTCACGTTGCCGCGAAGGGTCGCTCGCTTTCCCCTGAGGTGGTCCAGGATGCTCGCGCCGTCCCGGAGTCGGGCCTTCTCACGTGCGACTTCCTCGGGCGTGCCTTGCAGGAACATTTGCTGGAAGACGCGGGCCGGGTCCGATTCGGCCGGGACCATGACGCCCGTCGACGTGTACGATTGACTCTGCGCCTGCACGGTTCCCAGGGTTACCGAAGGAAACCGCGTCACGTAGCCGAGGTGGATCGCGACGGCCTGATCGATCGAGATCGTGTTCCGGAATCCGTCCTGGCCGGGATGGCGCTGGCCGGTGAGCCAGGTGATCTCGGAGTTGTGCGGCTGGCGACCGCTCTGATCCTCGTGGGACAGCCCGGACAGCACCGTGTAGCGCGAACGGTGGTCATCGAGGATCGACAGGTACTCGCTCGCCTCGTAGTCGCGGCCGGTGGTCGCTGGCAACCACGAGGGCGTGTAGAGACCCAGTGTGAGTCCGATGTTGACCATCCGTCGGGTTTCGACGGCCGCGGACGCGCGTAGCGGACGCATCACGTCGAGCATGGGTAGCGCGAGCGCGACGCCGCCCGCTTTCAGGACCGTTCGCCGGCTGATTCGTTTGTGCCACATGGCTAACGTCTCCTGAAGATGCTGCTGGCCGCGACAGTGCGCATCGTCGATCGGAATCCGTACCCGGACCCTTTGAGTTCAGCCAAGATCCGGTTCACTTCGGTCCGGTCGTTCGTCTGGATCGCTGCGCCGGTCCCGAAAACGAGAAGCTGTGAGACCAGGTTGCGGCCGACTTGATCGAGCTGCTCGTCTAGAAGGATCTCCTTGTACTCGGCGATGCCGTCGAACGTGCGCCCACTGGTCGTGACGCCGGTTGCATCGACCGGAACCCCGGGGCGGTAGAACTCCCGGAGAGCGCCGACCGGATCGAACTGTTCCAATGCGAATCCCGGCGGATCGATGACGCTGTGGCAGCTGTTGCAAACGGGTTGCGTTCGATGCGCATCGAGCTGCTCCCGAATGGTCGTCGTGCCGCGCGTGTCGGGCTCGAGGCCCGTCACGCCGGGAGGCGGCGGTGGCGTCGGCGTGCCGAGCAACGGTCCCAGCACGAAGTTGCCGCGCGGCACCGGTGAGGTGTTCGTGCCGTTGGACGTGAGCTTGAGGATGCTGCCCTGCGTGAGGAGTCCGCCGCGCGGACTATCCGCGGGGAGGCTCACCCGGCGCATCTCCTGTCCTTCGATGCCCTGCACCTCGTAGAGCGATGCGAGGCGGCGGTTCATGTAGGTGAAGTCGGAGTCGATCAGGTTCGCGACACTGAGGTCCTCCCGGATCAGCTCGGCGAGGAAGAGCTTGGTCTCCATTTCCATCGCCTGGCCCAAGCGCTCCTCGTACGAGAATTGCGGGGAGGGTGTCGTCGCGCGGATCTCGTCGAGGCGGTACGCCTGCGTTGCGAAGTCCTCTACGAATCGCCAGCTCTTTGGGTCGTCCAGCATCCGGTCGACCTGCGCGCGGATGGTAGCGGGGTCCGAAAGGGCGCCCCGCTGCGCGAGCGTCAAGAGCTCGTCGTCGGGGGCGCTTCGCCACACGAAGTACGCGAGTCGCGTCGCGAGCTCATGGTCGGTGAGCTGGCCCGGGGCATAGGCTTGCGGTTGATAGAGGAACTCGGGCGAGCTGAGGACGGCGCTGAGGGGGACCCGGACGGCCTCGAGAAACGGTCGGCCTTCGTCCAGAACCGCCAGGCCCAGCACCACGAGAGCCGCGATTTCGGGCTCTTCGACCGGGCGGCGGAATGCACGCTCGGCGAAGTTCGCAACGATCTCGTCGAGGTGTGCCTCGGGGGACTTCGTCAGCTGGATGTTTCCGCTCTCGCCGAAGTCGACGCCGACCAGCACCGATCGGGTGCTCGGCGGAGGCCACGACTCCTGGAGGGGCCCCTCGAGCGTCATCGACTTGAATACGATGCCTTCGCCCGGGTAGCCGCTGCCTGCGAGGAGCGTGTTCTCTTCGAGGAAGATGAAGGGGTCGCCGCCGTTGGTGTCGAGTTCCGAAACGCACGGTCCGACCAGGTCACCGGGCTGAAGGAACGTGGTGACCTCGATCACCTTCGTCTCGTCGTCCACCAGGTCCCACACGCCGATCAACTCGTCGAGCGACGCGACGACGCCCTGCTTCTTCCCGCGAAACAGCGTGACGACGACAGTGGTATCGGCCTGATAGCGGTAGGCTTCCAGGGTGACGCGATACCGTCCCGATTGGGGGACGTTGAAGAAGTTCAGGCTACTGTCGGTCGTATAGGTGCACGAGTAGTCGGCGATCACGAGCGCGCCGTCGTCCAGGATTTCCACGACGCCGAGACCGAAAGCCTCCCCCGTCGCGATGAAGCCGATGCCGGGTGCGGTCGCGTAGTCGATGACGACGGGTTGGGCGGCAGGCGGGGGGCCGACGAGGATTGCCGCGTCGAGCGCGCGGTCGGCTACCTCGAGGTAGGTCCGAACGTGCAGTCCCGAGATGCCCTGGCTCACGGCGAGCGTGTCGAAGTCGCCCGAGTCGGCCTCCGGCGGCAGCGATTCTCCGAGTGCCAACGCCGCGTCTTCGTCGATCTTCAGGAGATCCCGGAGCGTGTGGCCGTACTCGAGCCGCGTGAGGCGGCGCGGTGAGTCCGGCGGCGCGTCTTGTGCGACCGCGGGCGTGTAGAGGGTGGCAAGCGCGGCCACCACGAGAACGCACGAGGCGAGGCGTTCCTGGCGCAGCCCTGTCCCCGGGCAGCGATCGTTGGTCACGTCTCAGCTCCTTTGTGAGGGTGAGGACCCGGCGATCTCGATCGCCGAGCCGACGGTTTGGAGGGGAGCAGGTGGCACGTCGTCCGGGTCCGCTCGTCGAGGTCTCTTCTTAATCCACGCAATGCCTGTTTTGACCGCGTGCGGTATGGGGTCTCTTATCTAGCCGGGTCGGTTCGGCGTGGTCAACGGTGTTCGCACAAACGGCTCGATCCCAGCCTCGAACGGGTTGACTGGTCATCCGGAAGCTCGAGGCGGCCGGCTGGACAAAGCGCTGCAAGGAAGGCTCCCACCAGATGATGATCCACCCCACCGAAGGCCGGGTAGTGCCCGTTCCGGATCCGAAGAAGGATCTGGGCCGTGGCCTCCTTCGGGCCTGGAGAAGCAGACCGGCGTCAAGCTCATATAGAAACGAGAGAGCCATGCGATACGGAGCGTGATCAAGAGGGATGGACACAGGCCCTCGCGACCTTCCCGCGGTGCGAGGGGCTGGTTACCGGGGGCCGTCTGGAAGAGATCGAGGAGTCCGCCAAGGACGCGCTCGTCGGCTGGCTCAAGGCGCACCTCGAGATGGGCAACGCCCCCCCGCCCAGATCAGTCAGGGGGAAGCGCGTGCTCTGGGTGACGGTGCCGCTGGCGCTGGCGACGAAGATCGCGCTGCGTCGCGCGCGCCTCGCCAAGGGGCTCACGCAGACCGAGCTTGCCGAGCAGACCAGCGTGAAGCAGCCCGTGATCGCACGCCTCGAGAACTCGGATCACGACGTGAAGCTCGCAACCCTGGAGAAGATCGCCGACGTCCTGGGCGTCGGGCTCAAGGTGGGCTCCGCGAAAAGGAAGGCGGCATAGCAACCGGGACCTTGGGGATCTCTGGCCCCCGGGGGCCAGGCTTTGACACACCGGTGACACACCCAGACACACTAGGCCCCGAGAAAACGTAGTCTTTTCAATCCGAGGTGTGGGTTCAAGTCCCACCTTCGGCAGAGCAACGCGCGCTCTAGAGATCTCTGCGAGCGCGGATAGCAGGCATTAGCGGTTGAGGATTCCACCGAGCCGCTCGCGGCGTGAACGATCCTTCCCTGAGCCGCGGCGGCGTCGCCTGCGCCGGCGGGGCACGGCCGCCGGCTGAGCCCGGGGCGCGTTCGGCTGCTCGGGCGTGGGCTGCCGGGCGTCCGATTGCGATCGCTCGAGCGGCGGCAGCCCACGCGCAATTCGACGCCGCTGCTCATCAAGCTCGACCTCGGCGATCTCGCGGAGGATCGCGCTCGTATCGGCGATCGTTTCGGGGGGTTGCCATACCCCGGTGAGCACCGTGTCGGGCTGGAGCTCACTGCGCTCGTAGATGGCCCAGAGCTCTTGCCCATACGGCAGGCCGGTCGCCGTCGGCTCGAAACGGCCGAGAAACCTCGTGAGGTTGTCGACGTCGCGGATCAGCAGCTCGCGCGCATTCTGGTTGCGCGACGCATCCACCCACTGCGGAAAGTCGATCAACACCGGCCCGCGCGCGTCCATGAGCACGTTGAAGTCGGATAGATCCCCGTGCACGACGCCGGCGCAGAGCATTCGCACGACCTCGCCGAGTAGCTGCTCGAACACAGTCCGGGCCTCACCCGCCGTCATCGCGACCTCGCCAAGACTTGGCGCCGGGTGACCGCCAGCATCCGTCACCAATTCCATCACCAGGACACCATCGACGAAGTGGAACGGCTCCGGCACCCGGACGCCGGCATCCCGCAACCGATAGATCGCCTCGACCTCGGCGGAGCGCCACGCATTCTCGTCCTTCGCGCGCCCGTGTTTGGTGTGTTTCCCCATCGCGCGTCGGTCGCGGCTGTTCCGCACCCGCCGCCCTTCCATGTAGCCGCTGCGGTGCTTGAAGCTTCGGTTCTCGGCATCCTTGTAGATCTTGGCGACGCGCTCCTCGCCGGCGGCGAGCACCAGATAGATCTGCGCCTCCTTGCCACTTCGGAGAGGTCGCACGACCTCCGTGATGATCCCCTCGGCCTTCAAGGCCGCGAGGCTGTCCGGTACCCGCATCGCGGCCCTTCTACTGTTGTTCCTCGCACCCAACAAGCCGAGCCACGAGGCTTCTGCGCCCACACGGTTAGGGATAGGGTCGCCGGATGTTCTATGAATTCCACCGTCAGATGACGAAGATGCTCGGCCAACTCGACAAGTGGCTGGACGCAGCCGAGGCGCACGCCAAGGCCAAGGCCTTCGACCCGAACATTCTCGTCACATCGCGTTTGGCCCCGGATCAGTTCTCGTTCGCCCAGCAGGTGCAAAACGCCTGCGATACGGCGAAGCTCTCGACGGGGCGACTGACCACGAAGCCCGCCGCCGAGCAGCCCGATACCGAAACAACCCTGGCCGAGCTGCGGACTCGCATTCGTGCCGTGATCGCGTATCTCGAGAGCATCTCCGAGGCGGACTACGAGGGGGCCGCGACCCGCGTCATCACCACCCCACGCTGGCAAGGCAAGGTGATGAGCGGATCCGATTACTTCATGGAGCACGCCGTCCCAAACTTCTTCTTCCACCTGAACCACGCCTACGCGCTTCTCCGCCACAACGGCGTCGCCATCGGCAAGCGCGACTACCTCGGTGCCCAAACCCGCCGCGACCCCTGACCGCACAGGAGCACATCCCATGCGACATTGGTCACTCACGTTATTGTTGCTGAGGTCGGCCAGAACCGCGGCGACAGTCGTTCGACCGATCTCGTAGCCCAGGCCGCGCATGACGTCGCGAAGGCGGGTGTAGCCCCAACCGGGGTTGTCGCAGGCGAGCTGGACCACCAGTCCGCGGTCTCTGGCGGTTTCGAACGTCGACCCGGCCCACGCCGTGCGCTGCCGTCGGCACCGATTGACATCGAGCCCTCTGAACGGCCGAGCGCCTCTGCGCTAAGGATCCTCCGGCTCCTCAGGAGGGGCTTCCTCCGGCTCCTCGGGACGGTCGTCCGCGAACATCATCTGAACGATCAGAGAGAGGATCATGTCGACGTCGCTGTCGCTTCGGCGTGCCATACGCTGTGGACGATCGTAGTACGCATCGGGTCTTCGACTCGATCTCCCGCTCGTCCCGAGTCCGTTTACAGGTTCGCCTGCGTCTACGCGCCCATGGAAGCATTCCCGCTAGCCGCCAAACCTGCCGCTGGGCTGCAACCCTTATACTATGTGCACGCGCCCACCAGTTTCATGACCGCGGCGGTCCCGGCCAGCACCTCGAAGATCGATCTCTGGCCCCCGGGGGCCAGACGGGAACACACCCAGACACACTCGTCCCCGAGAAAACGTCGTCGTTTCAGCCCGAGGTGTGGGTGCAAGTCCCACCTCCGGCGGTCGGAAAGCCGCGTCCCGCGCGGGTTTTCGGCCCCAATAATCCGCTGGGGGCCAGCGGGGGGGCATGATGTCTCGGTACCCGAGTGAAGGGCGGAAACCCACAGCAAGGCTCACATTCCCAAAGGTGTGGTGTCCGGAATGACCGCGCGACAACCTCGAGCCGACCGGGGAGCTTCTATCGCCATCACCGACCCAGCCCAGCCCTCCTCTCATCACCCCGCATCCCGCAGTACATCCATCTGGCGCCTCGAGGCGAATCCGGCGAACGGGATCTCCCTCGCCATCTGACGCGATGGGCCGAGGAATCGCTCGTCCTTAGCGCCCACCAAGACGAGTGTCCGACAGCGGATCTCACCGAGCCGATCAGTCACGGGCGTCTGGTACATGACCTCGCGCATGAGGTCAGAGCACACGGTCGGATCCAACGCTTCGAGCTTGGCGAGCAGCCGATTCCAATAGACATCGGGGGCCATGTCCTGCTCGGTCCGCGGTATCCATCAATACCAAGGAAGCCAGTCGCTCGGGATGGGCCAGTGCGAAGCGGAGAGGCGGGAGGTCGTTCACTAGAGGGAGATACTTCCTTTGCCTTTCGTTGATCTCGAGGGTCCGGTGGCTACTACCCCAGCGACCCAGTTCTCAGAGGCCAACGGAGATACGAGGGAAGACCCGAAGAACATCTGCGCGGACATGATCGAGGCCGTTGCTCTCCGCTGACGAGGTACTGCCAAGTCCACCGGGGCCGCCGAACGCTCCTCATCATTCCCAGATGACCGGTCGGGAACACCACTGAAGGTCGACCCCAAGTCCCCGTACGACGAGGGGCTCCGGGAAAGCCGGGGCGATTCACATCTCCCCTACCGCCAACATCGCACAGGCCGCAGCCATTTCCGTTACCGCGCCGTCCAGGTCGGCCGGTGTCAGTTTCAGCGTGCTTTGCTCCAGTAGATTACCCAGCGTGCCTGCATCATCTGCGGTCATGTCGCCATCGCTAACCGCCTTGGTGATGGCATTGCCGGCCTGTTCAATCAAAACTTTTATCTGCCGTATGTCCATGTTGATGGCTGCCACTTCCGTTGTCTTGTTCAGGGTGCTGGCATTGGCACCGCGCGCCTCGGCGGCGCAGATCGCATCGCGTGCCAGCAGGTCCAGGCGAATGGGCCTGTAACGCGCAATACCACCGGTGAGATCGGGTGTTAAATCCGGATACATGGCCTTGCCCACGGCCCGCCGTATGGGTGAGTGGGCGACATAAATACTGCCATCGCTAGCCACGGTGCTCATGGCCAGCGAGTCTTCCCGGCCTTCCGCAAAGTAGCGCAGCTCTCCGGTTTCACGGTCCAGCAGGCCCATACCCATATGCAACATGAGATTGGCCCCGAGTAATGTCTTGCCACCGCCAATGCCGATCACCACACCATTGGCGGTAATGGTCGCCGTCAGAGAGTTGGATTGTTTGTCGACGTTGGCGTAGCCATCGAATCCTGTCAGCTTCGCCGTCCACTCCATGGCGCCACTGTCACCGTTGTCGACTAGCTTGAGCACGTCGCTGCGGGTGACGGCATACAGCTCATTGTTATCGGGTGACACCGAGATGGAACCAACCAGCGGCTCTCCCACATCCACGCGCCACACTTCGTTCAACTCACTATCCAGCGCGATTACGTTGCCGAGGTTGTCGGACTCATACACGCGGCTGCCGTCTGCACTGAGCGCCGGAGTCGATCCGGTGCCCCCCTGAAACGTCGCGCGGTTCAATATCTGAAATTCCAGGCCACCGTTGCCGTCATCAACTAGATCGAGGGCGTAAATCGCACCGATTTCAGACTTTCCGTCCTCCGTGCCATCCTCTGCATCTTCCGCGGTGGCGGCGATATAGATGCGGCAACTGTCAGGAGCGATGCTGAAATAGTTGGTCACCACACCGCCACCGCCATAGAGGTAATTTATCGCGGATGAAAAAAGACTCAGGCCACCCTGGGTCTTGCCGAACGCGGCATCCATCAGCGGGTCGACTTTGTTGGTGACGAACCAGGGAACCTTCACCCCCGTGCCGCTAATGGCAGGTGCGCCGGGTAGTTGTCCGATGGGAGCGATCAGCTCGCCGCTTTTACGGCTGAAGGCAAATAGTTCTCCGGCCTTGGATACCGTTACCAGTGAATCTGTCGCCGGGTGATAGTTAAAACTATGAAGCTTAGAGCTCGGATTCTTGCCGGGCTCCAAGGGAGGAAGGCTTAGACCGGTGGCAGTACTCCATACCACCGAACCGTCCGGCCGCAGGGCCATCGCGCGGGTATAGCTGACGATGTAGATGATCTGGTCTCCCGGGTTTTCCGGGTCGTTCAATACGAAAGCTGGGCTGCTTGATTCTCTATCGCTGTCGGCGGGCATCGCCCAACGTCGTTCGCCGGTTTGAGCATCGAGAGAAACCAGCACTACGCGTTCACCGTGGTAGAACTGCGGGCTAAAGTAGAGATTGCCTTCGTTATCAAAGGTCGGTCCATTACCAACGAAGTAAGACGGCTCCGCAACCCAGTCGAGTTCAAACATGGGGGCGGCGGCGACCCAGACATTATCTGAATTCACCACGCCAACATGTATGGCACTAAAGGTATCCGGCTCGGGGATGACATCGTAGCTATGCTGCCCCGCGGCGCGCGCGCCTACCGGCTTCCATTGGGTTTTCTCAGGTGGGCCAAAAACTCTGGGATTATGGGGCCGACTATCGTCAATAAAGATTTTGAATACCACGAAGCCAACGGTTGCGATCAAGAACAAAGTGACCACTTTCCAGGTATTCGTTTTCAAGGCGCGAAATTTCATGTTCACCACTTTGCTAAAATCGATGCTGACGGCTGGCTAGTCAGAACAGAACGTTCGCGCTGAACCCATCGCAGGTGGAGACAGTGGACTCGCGCGGCCCCCAGGCCGGCGTGCTCATGCCGCGCTCCCAGTTCTCGATTCCGGCACGCAGGGAATCGAGTTCGTCGATCCGCTCACGCGACAGGTCGTTCTCTTCGCCGAGGTCCGTGGCCAGGTCGAACAGGAACGTGAAGTCGCCATCGCGCGACTCCCACAGCTTCCAGTCTCCTTCGCGTGCCCCGACGGCCGTCCCGGCGCGCCAGAACAGCTTGTCGTGTGGCTCGCCCGGGGTCTCGCCCGATAGGTACGGAACCAGATCCACTCCATCGTAGTCGCGATCGTCGGGCAGCAGGACGCCCACCGCCGAAGCGATCGTCGGTAGCAAATCGAGCGACGACACGATCCGGTCGTCGACCTGTCCGTCGGCGATACCTCGCGGCCACTGCATGAGATATGGAACCCGCACACCGCCTTCGAAGACCGTCACCTTGCCACCGCGCAGCAGCTCGCAGCTGCAGGCACCCGAAACGAAGGCGCAGCCGTTGTCCGAGAGATAGACGACCAGCGTATCCTCGGTCAGGCCATGGCGCTCGAGGCGTTTTAGGATGGCACCCACGCCGTCGTCCATCGCACTGACCATCCCGGCGAGAACACGTCGCGCCTCGTTCTCGATGTCCGGGAAGCGGTCGTAGTACTTCTGCGTCGTCTGGAGCGGCACGTGCGGCGCGTGATAGGCGACGTGCAGGTAGAAGGGGCGGTCTCGGTTGCGGTCGATGAATTCGACCGCCTCGCGTGTGAATTCCTCGGTCAGATAGAGGCCCGAATTCTCGACCACCTCCCGATCCGTGCCGCGCAGCACCTGGCCGAGCGAATAAACGCTACGCGGAATGAGCGGCGCGTTGGGTGTGTCGACTCCGATGGCGCCGGGAACATCCGGGTCGATGTACGCGGTCTGGCCGGTCAGGAAACCGAAGAACTCGTCGTAGCCGCGGTCCGTCGGGTAGAATTGGTCCTGGCTTCCCTGGTGCCACTTGCCGACGAAGGCCGTGCGCATTCCCGTCGAGCGCAGCACATCGCCGATCGTGCGTTCGCCGGGGTCGAGTCCGAGACCCTCGCGATCGGCCCGCGCCGCGTTCCCGGCATTGTACTCGAAGCCGAAGCGATGCTGATAGCGCCCGGTCAACATGGCGGCCCGTGACGGGCTGCACACCGCGCCGGTGACGTAACCGTCGGTGAAGCGGACGCCCGTGGCACCGATTCGATCGATGTTGGGGGTACGCACCTGCCCACCGGGGTTGTACGCCGAGACGTCGACATACCCGAGGTCGTCGGCGACGATGACGACCACGTTGCGCGCAAGCGGAGTCGATTCGTCTTGAAGATCGGAATCGCTGCACCCGCAGATGGAGGCGAAGCTCAGGCTAACGAGAACAAGCAGCCACCAACGATGCATTCCCGGCTTTGTCTCCTCGAAGTTCATCTCTGTCTCCTCGATCCGGAGCCGCCGGGACCGCGGTTGATGCCGATGCGCGTGTCAGGGTTCAGGTCCTGATTGGGGTCGACCAGGTGCCCGGCGGGGAAGGCAACCGAGATCGCCGGGTCCACGGTGTCCAGGCAAAGGTGGTGGTTGTTGTCACGGTCGCCGACTTCCGCGAGTGCCACCGGGGCGATCTCGTCGCGTGTGCCGTCTGCACGTTCCACCGTCACGCGATACAATGCGCGCTCGGTGTCGCCGGCAGCGTCACCACCCGGCTGGCGCACACCGCCGGCCCAGGTTGCCCGAATCACCTGGCGGGTGCCTGCCGGGCAGGCGGAACCCCGTCTCGAGACGGACCATTCGTCCGGGGGCACCACCTCTGCCAGCACGAGGCTCGGCCCGGCGTCCAGCGGTGTCACCTGGACCGTCGTGGCGCGAAAACTCACCGGGCCGCCCGTCGCGCCGTCCGACAGAAGGTTACCCACAACCACCACCTTCGCCGGCGGGTCGTCGTCGGCATCGCCGAACTCACCGATGAGGAGCACGGTCCTGCGCTCACCTTCATCGACAGACGGCGCGAGAGTCACGCAGAACGGCGTGCTCTCGGCTCCGGACCGAGTGAAGACCCGAAAGTCTTCGGCCTGGACGGTTTCCTCGTCAACCGTATGAGACAGGACGACCGGCATGCCGTCTCGCCCGGCCGCGCCGAGACAGAGGCGATGCGCCCCAAATCCCAGGCCGTTGTCCAGTCCATAAAAGGCGGACAGCAGGCGCGCCGGTTGGCCGCTCGCATCCAGCGCGACAGGCGTCACGCTTGGCCGTGGCTCCGGTGAACTGCACGAAGTCGGCGCCAGGCTCACGGCGGCCAGAACGACGGCGGAGCACCGGCAAGCGCGATGGAGCTTTGGGATCGCCGACGAGCAATACGCGAGTGCAGACGAAACGGACATCACTGCGGACCACCCGGAGTCGACGCCGGCGGCTCTGCCATCGCCTCGAGCCAGGTGCGTATGATGGCGGCAACGCGCTCGTCGAGGTCGGCCACACCGGTATCGATGCGCTTCGCGTAAGGTTCGCGGAAGATGCGGTAGCCACGGAGCAGCGCCGAGAGCGCTACCTGCAGCGCCTCGAGATCGTGGGCACGATCGATGTCCCCGTCGATGACGTCCTGGCGCAGGCTACTGAGCGCCGCCTCGTATTGAGGCATCGGGTCGACGCTTTCGTCCCCGTCGATGACGAGCAGGGCGCGCAGTCGGCTGTCCTGAATCTTACTGGGCAACCGGAAGGCCCTAAGCCTCCGCTCGACGAAGGAGACGCCCCGCCTGTCGGCCAACAGAGTTTGGACCACCCCTTCGAAACGACGGGCAATCGCCGCCCGCAGCAACTCCCGTCTCGAGCCGAAGTAGTGATAGATGTTGCCACGATTGACCCCCGCACCGTCGGCGACCTCGCGGAGATTGAGACCCGACAGCACGCCGTTGCGCCGGATCAGGCCTAGGGCCGCATCGATGAGTCGACGCTCGGTTTCGGCGCGATTTTGCTTTGCCTTCGTCGCCATCAATCTCCTCTACTTCTCAAGCCTTCTTGCGAGATGACCGGCTATCGGTCATGGCTTGTGCGCAATTTAGCAAAATGATAATTCTTATCCAAATGCTAACTGCGTTCATCGAAGTGATCGAGAGACACGGGGCAAGGAACATGGTCGCGCGTTTGGGTTCACACGGAAGGATCCCGCCACTCACGCTGGCCGCCTGCGTCCTCGTCCTCGGCGGGGCTAGCCTGGCTCGGGGCCAGATCGAGGCTCCTTCGGGGTACCTGGAGACCATCGAGACTCCGACCGACGTCGGCGGCATGGCGGACGAGGCCGACGCCGGAGCGGCAGAGGTCGAGGCGGGAGATCGCTCGGGACTCTCGGGCCGGGCCCGAGGCCAGATCGAGGAGATCGTCGTTTCGGCGAGAAAGCGTGAGGAGCTCCTGGAGGAGACTCCTCTATCCGTGACCGCGCTCGACGAGTCCCTCCTGCGCGACGCGAACGTGACCCGAACCGACGAGATCCAGAACCTCGTCCCCAACATGACGATCACCGGCGGCCAGAACACGCTGCAGATCCGGATCCGCGGCGTCGGAACCGCGGCGGGAGGCCCGGCCTTCGAGCCCGGCGTCGGCATGTACGTCGACGGTGTCTTCCTTCCACGCGCTCAGGCCGCGATCTTCGACACGCTCGACGTCGCCAGCATCGAGGTACTGCGCGGACCGCAGGGCACGCTGTTTGGCAAGAACTCGGTCGGCGGTGCCGTGAACATCACCTCGCGCAAGCCGCACGAGGACCTGGAAGCCTTCCAACTCGTTCGCGTCGGCAACCAGGGCATCGTCAACACGCGCAGTATGATCAACATCCCGGTGCGCATCGGCTGGTTCGAAGACAAGCTCTTCACTCGTCTCGCCTTCTCGTCGCAGAACCGTGGCGGCTACGCCGAGAACCCGTACCTTGGCCGCGACGATCTCGGCTCGCAGAACGGCCTCACATTTCTCGGCTCGATGAGGTTCCTGCCGACCGACCGTCTCACGATCGACGTGACCGGCACCTGGTGGCAGTCCCACACCCAGGGCGCCACGGGCGAATGCGTCATCACGCAGGAGACGAACGTGGGGAACTTCCAGCCGGGATTCTACGACGCCTGCCGTCGGTCACGGCCCTACTCCTATCCGCTGAACATCAACCAGATCGGGTTCGCAGAGAACTACGGGACGTGGGGGACGATCGAGTACGACGTCGGTAAAGTCGGGTGGCTCGAGGACATCGTCCTCAAGTCCATTACCTCGTGGCGCCAACAAGAGAACGCGGGCGTGCTCGATGTCGACGCGACGCCCTTCCAGATGGTCTCGCTCACGAGTTCCGGAGGTCCCGACCCGCGCGACGGCGACCCCGGCACCTCCGAGCAAATCCAACAGGAGGCCCAGATCAACGGTACCGCCTGGGACGGTCGCGTCGACTTCGTCGCGGGCTTCTTCTCCTTCTGGGAGAACGCCCAGCGGCCGGGCGTCACGAACGTCGGCATCCCGAACGTCGCGTCCATCACCCGCAACGCGCTCACGACCGACAACTTCACCTGGGCCTTCTTCGGCCAGGCGACCGTGGACGTGACGGATTGGGCCAGCCTGACCGCAGGCCTGCGGTACTCCTCGGACCGCAAGGAGGCCTCCCAGACGAACACGCGCCTCCTCGACGACCCGCCCACTGTCGCCCTCCAAGCGTCCGGAGACGAGACGTTCACCGCATGGACCCCGATGGCGAGCCTCGCGCTCCTCACCCCCGAAGAGTGGCTCGACGCAGCCCACCTCGACCACCTGATGAGCTACTTCACGTACTCCAGGGGCTTCAAGGGCGGCGGCTTCAATGCCACGATCAATCCAACCGCAGAGGGAGGGGGAGACCAACTCGCGCCCTTCCAGCCCGAGACGCTCGACAACTTCGAGCTCGGCTTCAAGTCGATTGCCTTCGACCGCCGCGTCACCCTGAACATCGCCCTCTTCTACGCCAAGTACGACGACATCCAGAGTCGGGTCACGGAGACGATCTTCGACGACGAAGGGGGGATCGAGGCCGTCCTGACCCTGACCCAGAACGCCGCCAAGGCGACGACCAAAGGTCTGGAGATCGAGCTTCTCACCATGCCCATCCAAGGCCTGCAGATCTCCGGCAACGTCGGCCTTCTCGACGCCCGTTACGACAGCTTCCCGGACGCCGTGAGCAACCTCGACGGCACGCAGATCGACAAATCGGGGCAGAAGATCGAGGGCATCCCGAGCTACCAGACCTTCCTCTCGGCCCAATACTCCTTCCCGCTCGCGATGGGCCAGAGCGATTGGATGCAGGGCTGGCTCACGCCGCGCGTGCAATGGAGCTACCGTGGCTACACGGACACGCTGGGCCCCGAGGTCCCACAAGCCGCGCAGCCGGGCCGCAACAACCTCGGCGCCCGCCTGTCCTACGACTTCATGGACGACCGAGCGCAGGTCGCCCTGTGGGGCGAAAACCTGACCGACACGCGCCTCCCGAGCGGCGGCGTCTTCTCGCTCTCGAACTCGGTTGGCGTCATCACCCGCTCGTACACCATTCCGCGCACGTTTGGGGCCGAGCTGTCCTACCGGTTCTAACGCGTGCCTGACCTACTGAGCCTGGGAGAGAACTCATCAAGAAACTTCTACTCGGCCTCGTCGCCCTGCTCCTCCTGGTCGGAGGCCTGGCGTACCTGTTTCGGCGACCGCTCACGATGGCGATGATCCCGCGGGTCGCCGCGCGAAACATGCAGTCGAGCTTCCTCGACGATCTGCCGGACGGACTGCACGTGGGGCTCTGCGGTGCGGGCTCTCCCCTTACCGATCCGGAGCGATCGGGACCCTGTGTTGCGGTCGTGGCTGGTGAGCGCCTCTATGTCGTCGACGCGGGATCGGGAAGCAGCCAGAACCTGGGGCGGATGCGTATGTCGCAGGGCGAGATCGATGGCATCCTGCTCACGCATTTCCACTCCGATCACATCGACGGTCTCGGCCAGATGCTGATGCAGCGATGGGTCAACGGTGCCCACACGCTTCCCGCCCCCATTCACGGCCCGGAGGGTGTCGAGCAGGTCGTGGCGGGCTTCAATCAGGCGTACGCGCAGGACGCGATCTACCGGGCGGCGCACCACGGCGAGGACATCGTGCCGCCCTCCGGTACGGGCGCGCGGGCGCGACCGTTTCCGCTGCCCGCACCCGGAGAAGGCGTGAAGATCGTCGACGACCGCGGCCTGACGATCACCACGTTCTCGGTCGATCACGAGCCGGTTCGGCCCGCCGTCGGCTATCGGTTCGATTACAAGGGACGCTCGGTGTTGGTGAGCGGCGACACGAGCAAGTCGGCAAACCTCCAGCAATTTGCGGACGGTGTCGATCTGCTCGTCCACGAAGCCCTGGACCCCAAGCTGGTCGGGGGGCTCACTGAGGGAGCACGAAACGCGGAGCGACCACGCACCGTGAAGATCACGACCGACATTCTCAACTATCACGCGAGCCCGGTCGAGGTCGGGGAGATCGCGCGGGACGCCGGGGCACACGAGATTCTCTTCTATCACATCGTGCCGCCTCTCCTGTTCTCGACGATGGAGGAGATCTTCGTCGAAGGTGTCGCCGACGTCTTCTCGGGGCCCGTCACGGTCGGTAGGGACGGGACCTTCGTGAGCTTGCCGGCCGGGTCCGACGAGATCACGAAGCGGGACCTGTTCTAGGCTGATGCGTCGGCTCCCGGGAGAAGGATGAGATATGCTGAAGAAGGTACTGCTTGGGATCACCGGGCTGCTCGTGCTCGGCGTCGTCGTCGGTTGGTTCACGGTCGGCAAGGGCTTGTACGAAAGAATGCAACGCGTCGGCCGCGACACCCTGCCAGCGGACTACGCACTCCAGGACGACTCCAAGGTCCGCGCGCCGCAGCCCGAGCCGCACGTCGTGCAGCCGAAGAACGCCAAAGGCAACGTGTACTGGGGAGACACGCACGTCCACACCCACGAGAGCTTCGATGCGAAGATCTTTGGCACGACGGTGACGGTCGAGGACGCCTACCGCTTCGCACGGGGCGAAGCGCTGCGCAGTGAAGGCGGGGAGAAGATGCAGCTCTCGCGCCCACTCGACTTCGTCGCGATCACGGACCACGCCGAGGGCTTCGGATTGAGAACACGCTGCAACGAGCCGGATCTCACCTGGTTCGAGTCTCTCAACTGCTACCTCCTGGAGACGGCCAACCCGATGGCCTTCGTGCTCCTGCGGGCCGTAGCGAGCCGGAACCAGCCCACCGCCGAGCCAGACCGCGAGGCACCCGCCGGCGTGTATCAGCAAGAGGTGCGCCCACCGCGGGACCGCAGCTTCTGGCCGATCTGCGGAAAGGGCGAGGGAGGTGTCGAGCGATGCGAGCGTGATGCCCGCACCGACTGGGCCCGATACATCGCGCTCGCCGACGCCCACAACGAGCCGGGCGTACTCACGACATTCGCCGCCTACGAGTACTCGCCCACACTGCCGGAGGCCGGCAAGCACCACCGGAACATCCTCTTCAACGGCTCCGACCTTCCGGAGCACGCGATCTCGTCACTGGATGTCAACAATGCGATCGACCTCTGGCGTGGGCTGGAGGCGACCTGCACGGGAGATTGCGACTTCCTCACGATCCCCCACAACATGAACAAGTCCTGGGGACTCGTTTACAGCCGCTATACGTATGATGGCGGCGAGTACGACGAGGAGAAATGGCGGCTCCGCAAGCGCCGCGAACCTCTGGCGGAAATCTACCAGGTCAAGGGTGCTTCCGAGTGCGCGCTCGGGGTCGGTGCCACCGACGAGGAGTGTGCGTTCAGCCAGGTTCTGGCACCGTGCGAGCCCGGTGAGGAAACCGGATGCGCCTTCGAGACGGGCTTTGCGCGGCAGGGCCTCAAGATCGGCCTCCAGCTCGAGCGGGAGCTCGGCACGAACCCTCTCGCCTTCGGCATGATCGGCTCGACGGACACCCATAATGGAAATCCCGGCGACGTCGAGGAGTGGGATTTCGTCGGCGCCGTTGGCCAAGTGACTTCTCCGGCAATCCGCCGGCTGGAGTCCGTAAAGCCCCCGGGCGCCAGCGCGAAGCCCTACCAATCGAATCTGCAGTTCAATACGTCGGGAGGGCTCGCCGCGGTCTGGGCCGAGGAGAATACACGCGACGCGATCTTTGCGGCGATGAAACGTCGCGAGGTGTACGCTTCCTCGGGGCCGCGCATCACACTCCGCTTCTTCGCGGGCTCAGGCTTCGACGAGAGCATCGAGGGCGAGCACGACCCGGTTGCCATCGCGGCCGCGGGCGGCGTTCCGATGGGTGGTGTTCTGCATCCAACCGGGGACGACACCACCAGCCCGACGTTCTACGTGTCGGCACTCGCCGACTGGATGAGCGCGCCTCTCCAGCGCATCCAGATGGTCAAGGGTTGGATCGACGCGGACGGCGAGACCCACGAGAAGGTCCAGGACATCGCCTGCGCAGATGGGCTCAAGGTCGATCCTACTACGCTGCGCTGTCCCGACAACGGCGCATCGGTCGACCTCGCGACCTGCGAGCCCACGGGAGACACCGGGGCCATGGAACTTGCGACGACCTGGCAGGACCCCGAGTTCGATCCCACGCAGGGTGCCTTCTACTACGTTCGCGTTCTGCAGAACCCGACGTGTCGCTGGTCCACGTACGATGCCCTACGCCTCGGCCGTGAGCCCGATCCGCGCGTTCCCGCGACACTGCGCGAGCGCGTCTGGTCCTCACCGATCTGGATCGACGCCTCGTAAGAGGTGTCCAGAAGCAAAGCCAAAAGGAAACGAATGAAATTCCGAGGATGGAGACCAATCTGCGTCGCGTTGCTGGCGCTCGGCGCCGCATGCTCCGAGCCGGATCCGTCGCCCTCGACGGACGCGACGACCCCCGCGCGGAGAGGGTTCCCTGACCGAAACTTCGAGATCGGCGACGAGCTGATCTGGGTCCGCTCCGACCCCAACCCGGAGCGCAATGCCTACTTTGGCGACCTGCACGTTCACACGAAGTACTCCTTCGACGCGTTCGCGTTCGGGACCACGGCGACTCCGTACGATGCCTACCGCTACGCGAAGGGCGAGCCGCTCGAGCACCCGGCCGGCTTCACCATGCAACTGCGCGAACCGCTCGACTTCTACGCGGTCACGGACCACGCGATGTTCCTCGGAGTCGCCCAGGAGGGCGCGGACACCTCGACTCATTTCTCGAAAGAACCGATCGTCGAGCCCCTTCATGACCTGAACGCCCCGGACAACCGCGGGCTGCTTTCGGTCCCCGGACGCATCCGCGCCTTCTCCACCCTGATTCCGAAGCTCCTCGGGGGAATCTCCGGCGGCGAGATCGACATCGAGGACACCACCCAGATCACCCGCTCGGCCTGGCGCGACACCATCGACGCCGCCGAAGAGTTCAACGACCCGGGGCAGTTCACGACGTTCGTCGCGTACGAGTACACGTCGTCGGCGGACGATCGAGGCAATCTCCACCGCAACGTGATCTTCCGGGGTGGCGATCAACTCCCGGCCATCCCCTTTTCGCGTTTCCACTCACAGAATCCCGAGGGGTTGTGGGACTGGATGGACGGCCTGCGCGAGAAGGGCATCGAGAGCCTCGCCATTCCGCACAACTCCAACGGATCCAACGGTCAGATGTTCAAGCTCGTGGACTGGGCGGGTAACCCGATGGACGACGAGTATACGGCCCGACGCCTGCGCAACGAGCCGCTCGTGGAGATCACGCAGGTAAAGGGAACCTCGGAGACGAACCCGGCTCTCTCCGACACCGACGAATGGGCCGACTTCGAGATCATGCCCTACGTGGTCTCCACCATGAAGCCCAGCAAGCCCGAGGGCAGCTACGTGCGTGATGCCTTGCGGCGCGGCCTCTCCCTCGCAGAGGCCGGCGCCGGAAACCCCTACCGGTTCGGATTCATCGGCTCGAGCGACACCCACACCGGAGCCACCTCCGATGATGAAACCCAATTCCATTCCAAGCTCGGTGTCCTCGACAGTACCCCGGAGCTGCGAGGCTCGGTTCCCCTCGGCTTCTTCCAGGGAACCGCCCAGAAATGGATGGCGCCCGACACCGTGGCCGAAATCGACGGCGAGAACTACACCTCGGCCGCCACGATCACCTACGGAGCATCCGGGCTCGCCGCCGTGTGGGCGGAGGAGAACACTCGCGAAGCGATCTTCGACGCCTTCCGGCGCAAGGAAACCTTCGCGACTTCCGGCCCACGGATCCGCGTGCGATTCTTCGCCGGCTTCGGGTTCGACGAGGCCCTCCTCGAGGAACACGACGTCGTCACCCGGGCGTACGAAGAGGGAGTGTCGATGGGCGGCGGGCTCGAAGCACAGAGTGGAGATCGGCCCCGCTTCCTCGCCTGGGCCTCCCGGGATCCGCGCGGTGCTCCCCTGCAGCGCCTCCAGGTCATCAAGGGCTGGATCGACGACGACGGAACCCACGAAGAAGTGTTCGACGTCGCGTGCTCCGATGGCGCGGCCCCCGACCCCGCCACCCACCGTTGCCCCGACAACGGAGCGAAGGTGAACACGCGCAGCTGCTCCCATTCCACCGACGTCGGCGACGACGAGCTCAAGGCGTGGTGGACCGACCCGAACTTCGATCCCGACCGTCAGGCCTTCTACTACGTCCGCGTGCTCGAGAACCCGACCTGCCGCTGGTCGACGTGGGACGCCATCCGGGCCGGGGTCGAACCGCGCCCGGACATCGCAAAGACCCTTCAGGAGCGCGCATGGTCTTCGCCGATCTGGATCGTGCCCGCCGAGAAAGGCGCACCGTCATGACCGATGGCCCATCCGACTCCGACAAGACAGCCGAGCCGCCCCCCTCGAGCGAGTTAAAGCCTAAACTCCTCGCGTTCGCGCGAGACTTCCCCTTCTTTCGACACATGGGCTTCGAAGTCGAGGACATGGAACCGGGATACGCGCGCGTCGCTGTCGAGCTCACGGACCACCTGCGCAATCCGAACGGTCAAATGCATGGCGGGGTCATCGCGACACTCGTGGACATGAGCATCACCCAGGCGATGCTCATGACCGATACGTACGAACGTGTTCGCGAGACTCGAGGCATCATGACCAACATCGACTTACGTATGAAGTACCTGCGCGCCGTCGGCGCAGGCCGCGCCACCGTCGAGTCGCGCATCGTCCACGAAGGGCGGCGGGTCGTGCACGCGGCGAGCACCGTCACCGACGACCGCGGCAAGACCGTCGCCCTGGGCGATGCAACGCTGATGATCGTCCAGGGCGAAGGCACGAAGAAGAAAACCTGAGGACGAGGATCATGAACGACATCTGGACCTGGCTCTAGGCTTCGCGGTGGCGGCTACCCGTCGACCTGGGCAAATGGGCCGTTCATCTTGCCTACTGCCAGGCCTTGTGCCGACTCAGGCCGCGAACGCCTCCGCGCAAGCCGGACGCTCCAGGAGTCGCTTTGCGTACGCTTTCAGGTTCGGCATCTCGTCGGTCACTAGGCCCAGGCGATTCGCCATGATGCAGGAGTGGCCGAGCATGACGTCCGCGGCCGAGAACTCACCGATCAGGTAGTCCCTTCCTTCCAGTGTCTGCTCGACGGGCGCGAGCGCCTTCGCAAGCAGGCGCTGCGCCTGTCCAAGAGCCTTCTCGTCGCGCCGGTCTGGCGGCAGCAGAATCGTGTGCACGACAATCGTGTTCATCGGCGGCATCACCATCCCCTCGCAGTAGTGGAACCACTGCAGGTAGTGCGGGAACTCGGGCTGATCCACGGCGGGCTTGAGCTTCCCGGGCGCGTGGCGGGCCAGGATGTACTCGACGATGGCGCCGGAC